>JAHYJM010000164.1 GCA_019428945.1 Bacillota bacterium
TTATAATTGTAAACAAAACCTTTTATATGGCTGATAAGGGAGGATATAACCAGGAGTAAAAACATATTTCTCAATATTCAAATAATAATATAACATTATTATAGATATAAGTTTAATATCCGAAATTATATATAGTGGAGCAAACAGAGCCACTCGTAGCGGTGTAAACAGAGCCACCCGTAGCGGAGCAATTAGAGCCATCTGTAGCGGAGCAAACAGAGCCACTTTTTTAAGTGGATTAATAGCTAAATGAAACAGGCTGATAAAGTTTATTAAGCTGATAGTTTTGTATTAAAATTACAAAACTGGGCAAAATGGCAAATAAACAAATCAGTATGTTAAGAACAAGACAATTAATCCAACTTCTAGAACGAGGCGTTTCCCAGCGCAAAATTAGTTTACAACTCCGGATGAGCCGTAACATTGTATCAACTTACGCAGTTCGAATCCGGGAATCAGGAAAAAGTTACCAGGAACTCCTGGCACTGGATGATGCTACTTTATCATTCTTGCTATCAATGTCTTCAGTGCATGAAGCCGTACCCGATGAACGTTTCTCTTCACTGGAGCCATTACTCCCAGGATATGCCAAAGAATTAAAAAGGACAGGTGTAACTAAACTACTTCTGTGGGAAGAATATCGAACAGATTATTCCGAGGGTTATGGATATACACAGTTCAAGCACTATCTAAACCGGTACATTAAGGGTAAAAAATATAGTTACCATCATGTACATATACCGGGTCAGGAGATGCAAGTAGATTTTGCAGGCGACTACCTTTACATCACTGATAAAGGAACCGGGGAGCAAATAGCTTGCCCTGTGCTGGTTTGCACACTTCCTTACAGCGGTCAAACTTTTGCAATAGGTTTGCGTGATGCCCGGCAGGAATCATTTTATTATGGTCTAAATAAATCCCTGGAATATTTTGGAGGAGTCACTGAAAGCGTTAAAAGTGACAACATGCGGCAGTGGGTAAAACGGGCCGACCGCTATGAGCCAACATTTAATGATGCCACAGTTCAATGGGCAATCCATTACCAAACCAATCTTATTGCAACACGACCAGGTAAACCAACCGACAAAGGGCATGTTGAAAGTCACGTTAATATTGTTTATCGGAGAGTTTATGCTCGTATGCGAAATGAAGTTTTTTATAGCTTACAGGCACTTAACAGCAAGATACTTGAGCTTTTGGATAAACACAACAATGAGATTATGCAGGGACGTTCATACAGCCGGAATCAGCGTTTCATCCAGGAGGAAATACCTTTATTAAAACCTTTGCCACAGAACCCCTTTGTGTTTAAATATCGAAAGGATTTTACTGTAAACTCTACTTATTATGTCCAGATCACTCATGACCAGCATTTTTACAGCGTACCTCACCAGTATGTTGGTCAAAAAGCAACTTTAATCTATGACTATGAAAATGTAGAAATTTATGTCTCCCTTGAAAGAGTAGCTTATCACAGGAGAAGTTATATCACAGGAGATTACACTACCATAGAAGAACATCTGCCGGAACGCCACAGAGCCTATAAACGGTCACAAGAATATAATGCTGCATACTATCTGCGCCAGGCCTTAAGAATTGGCCCCAGTACCAAAGAGGCAGTTCAGCGGGTCCTGTCATCCAATATCTTTATACAGCAAGGTTATCGTTCCTGTATGGGAATTATATCCCTGACAAAAAAGTATCCCGCAGAACGTATCGAAGCAGCTTGTAACAGGGCCTGTCAAGGGTCGGCAGTGACCTATACTATGATAAAGCTTATCCTTGAAAAAAAGCTCGATACAATAACAGTTCAGAATAACAATTTAAAAAAACTTCCCGAACATGATAATATCAGGGGAGCATCAGCATATAATTAATCTTTAAAATCAAATATTATGAATGTAGAAACAACAATTACTCAGCTGGAGAAACTCAAACTGACAGGTATGGCAAATGTTTATAAAGCCATATCAAATTTACCAGTGAATGAACGTCCCGATCTGGATCAATTTATGGCACAACTGGCTGAAGCTGAACAATTGGACCGTCAGAACAAGAGAACCATCATGTATCTGAAAACAAGCAAGCTCCGTTATCAGGCATCACTTGAAGAAATACATTGTTCTACGGAACGTAACCTGAATAAACAGACTTTGCTAAGCCTGGCAGACTGTAGCTTTATCAAACGTGCAGAAAACCTTCTGATAACTGGTAAAACAGGATGTGGGAAAAGCTATCTGGCTTGTGCAATAGGACGGCAGGCTTGTTATATGGGAATCCGGACAATTTATCTTGCAATGAATAAATTTATTGAAAAGGTGGCTCTGTCAAAGGTGGATGGAACGTTTATCAAATTGATTAACCAGATTGAAAAAAATGACTTGATTATAATGGATGATTTTGGACTACAGCCTCTGGATCAGAACACACGTCTGGCATTGCTGCAGATACTGGAAGACTGTTATCAACGTAAAACTGTTATTGTAACATCGCAGCTGCCGGTGGTTAAATGGTATGATTATATAGCAGAACCAACTCTGGCCGATGCTATCATGGATAGACTTTTAAGTAACGCAAATCGTATTGAGTTAAAAGGTGAGTCAATGAGGAAACGAAAATCAATAAACTAACCTATATTTGTAACTACTTTGTCAGCCAGTTTCACTGGCTCTGTTTACACCGCTACAGGTGGCTCTGTTTAACCGATATACTTATCCGAAATAATAATTTATAAAGAAAATATGATTTTTTCAATATTGGGCATGTGGGTATTTATCGTAATCACATTGACAGTAGGCGTCGCAAGCCATTATTTG
>JAHYJM010000029.1 GCA_019428945.1 Bacillota bacterium
CTCCTTGCAGTAATCGATAATATCCTCTTCGGAAACCTTACCGCGCGCTTCCGGGTTAAGCACAATATTGGCTTTTATATACTGGCCCACTTTCGGGTCGGGAACCCCGATAACCCCGACAGCCTTAATCTGGGGATGCTTATATAAAACCTCTTCAATTTCACGGGCGAAAACTGAATAACCCTTAAACTTAATTAAATCTTTAGCCCGGTCGTAGAAGATAAAGTAACCCTCATCATCCATTCTCACCAGGTCCCCGGTTCGCATCCAGCGCATACCGTCAACGTCGAGAAATGCCTTTTTATTATCTTCATCGCGATTCCAGTAACCCTGCATCATATTCGGCCCGTGCAGGATCATTTCACCGGTTTCATTAAGCGGCATAAATTCATTTGTGTCCGGGTCGACAATTGCAGCCGTAACATTGGGCAGGGGCAGTCCGAAAGAGCCGGGTTTGCTGCCGCCAAGGGGATTAACGTGGCTCACGCCGCTTGTCTCGGTCATCCCGTAGCCTTCGGTTATGGTGCTGCCTGTGCGCCTGGTCCAGTCTTCCAGGGTGGTTTTATGCAGTGTATCTGCCCCGCAGGTGATCATCTTCAGGCGTTTCCAGTTAACCCGGTCGGTTTTTTCATACTCCTTGAGGTATTCAAAGAAGGTGGGAACGCCGAAAAAGCTGCTCGCCTGGTATTTCTCAATTGAAAATAAAATGTCATCAATATCCGGTGTGGTAAAAAGAACCAGGGTGCCGCCAAGTAACATTGTGTTCAACATCACAACTACCTGGCCGTAAATGTGGTAGAAGGGGAGGAAGGCGAGAACGGTTTCTTTACCCTCTTCAATAATCGGCCAGGAAGCCTTAATCTGGCGCTGGCAGGCAATCAGGTTGCGGTGAGTCAGCATAACACCCTTGGGCTGGGCTGTCGTTCCGCCCGTATAGGGGAGGCAGGCAAGATCAGTATCAGGATTGATATCAACTTTTGGAGGGTTGGGCTCAGTTTTTTTGATCAAATCTTTCATCCGGAAAAGACCTTCGCGTTCATCAATCGTGGGAATAGGCACCTCGAGCTCGCTGAAAGCTTTGCGCAAAACACTCCTGCCGATCATCCTTCTTATTGTGGGCAGGTAATCGCTGATGCCGGTCAGGAATATTTTGTCCAGCTTGTAATCTGTTTTTACAACATTATCAAACAAAATATCCTGGCAGACGATCACTTTCGCTCCACTGTCGCTTAGCTGGTGTTTAACCTCACTGCTTGTATAAACTGGACTGATTGGGGTCACAGTGCCCCCGACCTTTAAAATTGCGAAATAAGCGATAATATACTGCGGGCTGTTTAAAAGATAGAGAGCAACCTTGTCACCTTTTACAACACCATGCTGAGATAAGGCGGTCGCGAACCGGTTAACTTCATCATGCAGCTGCTTAAAGTTGATTTTGTTGCCATAAAAAATAACCGCCGGTTGATTGGCGTATTTTTCGGCAGATTCATCGAAAAGTTCGACCAGCGTTTTTTCGGGAACTTCAACTGTGTGCGGCACATCTTTGTGGTAATACTGCAGCCATGGCTTAGAAAGGTAAAGTTCTTTATTATCCACTATAGATTTGAGCCCTCCTTTATATTTGTATCCTTGAGCGCATAAATTACTTATTATTATAATAAAAACTACATAATTATACAATAAAAAAAATTTGATAATTTGAGAACCTTCAAATATTATGCAGATGGCGCCAGGCTGATCCATTATTTTTTTCGCTCAAGATCCTTGACGGGGCAGGTGCTAACCCTTATAATCTTATTTGACAACTTAAGCATGTCGGGATGGCGGAATTGGCAGACGCGCACGGTTGAGGGCCGTGTGGTAAAAACCATGGGGGTTCAAGTCCCCCTCCCGACACCAGGAATATTTTCTAAGTCAGGGTAGAATTCAGCCCTGACTTAGTGCTATATTGGATCAAGATGTGACACTGATTTGATTGCTACATTGATACTTAAGGAGAAACGCAGATGATCAATAAAAGAACAAGAGGATTTGCAAGCCCCGGTAAGTATATCCAGGGACCAGGCGAACTAAACAAACTGGAAAAATACACTTCAAAATACGGGAAAAATGTAGCAATACTAATTGATCGGTTTCTGTATGCTGCATTGGAGACGCTGTTGAGTGAACAGTATGCGGAAAATAATAATGTGGAATATGTTCAGTTCGGTGGGGAATGTTCAATAGGCGAGATCGATCGATTTAAAGCTGCAGCTGCAGATATTTCAGCTGATGTGATTGTTGGGATCGGAGGAGGGAAAACACTGGATGCGGCTAAAGCTGCTGCGAGTAAACTATTAATTCCAGTCATTATAGCGCCGACGGCTGCCTCTACAGATTCACCTACAAGTGCAATGTCTATAGTATATACCGATGAAGGAGTTCACGAGGATTTTTATATTCATGAGAGTAATCCTAATCTTGTTTTAGTTGATACAGATATAATTATGAAGGCTCCGGTGAGATTGTTCATTGCTGGTATGGGGGATGCTCTGGCTACTTATTTTGAAGCTTTATCCAATGAAGCTTCGGATACTGCGAATTACGTTGGAGAAGGATATAGAAGAACCATGCTTGGAATGGCAATTTCAAAGCTTTGTTACGAAACTCTGATTACAAAGGGTCTGCAGGCTAAGATTGATGTTGAAAATGGATGCTGTACAGAGATCGTAGAAGACATTATTGAAGCTAATATATTATTAAGTGGACTGGGATTTGAAAATACCGGTTGTGCTGCTGCTCACGGGATCCATGCAGGTTTAACAGCTTTGCCGCAATCAAATCCTTATTTTCATGGTGAAAAGGTTGCTTTTGGTACGATCTGTCAGTTGATTCTCGAAAATAAGTCATCCGAACTACTAGAAGAAGTGATTGGTTTTTGCTTAAGTGTTGGACTTCCGGTTACCCTGAAAGATCTGGGGATTGAAGACAATAAAGAAAATATTAGAATAATTGCCGGGAAGGCATTAATTGCTATTTCTTCTGAGCCATTTGTTCTAACTGAAGCCATGCTCTTCAACGCGATAAAAGCTGCAAGTGAGATAGGAAAGGCAAAAAAAGAAGCATAAGTGTCTGATCGGGCACACATAATAACCTGTCTTGTTTGCCCGGGAAGTTTAAGAATAATAATGATGCTTGGGATAGTACCGGTAAATATTTTAATGTCAGGTGTGAGGAAGAAATGAGCAGAGCGGAAGTTGCTGTTAATAAATTCAGGGATGGTTACTGCTGTTCACAAGCAGGACTATTTCAGGTCTAACAATATGATTGAAAAGTGTTACGGATTTGTTGAAGATGCGCTCAACATTCTCGAAGAAAAAATATTACATGATTTTGCAGGAATTTCTAATTTATTGAAGAAATATACCTTTTACCACTTACCGCAGTAAAGCTATTACTAAGATTATACACCCAGAATATGCAACCATTACAGCACCTTAATGAAGTTTGCATGGTATTGTACCATTGTCCCTTTGATGGTACTGCCTCCTTAGGTGGTTCCAATCGATGAGATTGCCTTTATTTAATTATTAATGCGGCTCTGAAAAAGTTAAACTTCTGAGTTTCATTAATGGAGGTTTTTTGGGTGAGTTTGGATCAGTCTACGCTTGAAATAGTGATCATGATTGTCAATTTTATTTCATGTATTGTTATGATTACCCTTTGGCGAATCAATGCCGGCGAAAAGGGTCCTGGATCATGGGCTTTAGCAGCCGGAACAGGCACAGCTGCCTTTTTTGTTATGGTCTTTTATCCATTAATCGGGAACTATGCAATTTTCATAAATAATTTTGGCTCACTTGCCACCTACCTGTTTTTGTTGGAAGGCGTGCTTCGCTTTCGCGGCTACAAAAAGGAATCTCAAAGAAAAGTGTTTATCGTATTTCTGCTCGCGCTCTTTTTCGTAATTTCTTACGTCAACCGGGATTTTCCCACAGCCCGCTATCTCACCTACGATATTATCTCCTTTATATTACTTTCGCTGGCTGCCTTCTTCATGCTCCACAAAACCCATGGCATTGAAACCGCTGTTCATTCAATCTCTTCCGGCGCTTTTCTCCTGCTTGCTTTCAGCTTTGCCTATAGATGGTTTCTCGCCTTCAGCGGTCAGATAGAAGCCGTTCAGGTCGGGTCTACCCAACACCCATTTCAGGCCACCCTATTTCTGATCGGCCTTCCATTCACAGTTGGCTGGACTTATGGTCTGGTTGTTGCAATGATTTACAGGGTTCAGAAAAGACTAATCGATATTGCCACAAGAGACGAACTCACAGGACTTCATAACCGCAGAAGCTTGGATAAAAACATTGAGCAAATCTTCAGGGGAAGTAACATTAGCGAGAGGCATTTTCTGCTACTCCTCTTTGACATTAATGGTTTTAAAGCGATAAATGACAGTTACGGGCATTCATATGGTGACAGAATCCTAAAGCGTGTTGCCGGGGATATTCAGGACTCGATTCGTGAGGATGATTTTGCCGTCCGTTTCGGTGGTGACGAATTCGTCGTGCTCATGTATTACCAGAGTGGTTTTGATATGGAACTGATGCTAGAGAGGCTGCGGGAAGCTGTTGAGAGCAAAAAAATATTAGACGGTCGGCAGGTTCAGCTGAGAGTCAGTATTGGAACCGCAGTATATCCTGATGATGGTCTTTCCATGGACGAACTTTTACTGGTAGCCGATCGCAGAATGTACGAAGAGAAATACAGAAGGCAGCTGCTTTCAGAAGTGACTAACAGTATTACAGCATAGCCCTGTTTTAATCGCTGTTTTCTTCGAGTTGGCTCCATCTGTTAAAAAAAGTAAGGTAGCCGAGTCTGGTAAGCATGAAGAGAGTTATGGAAACGCTGCCCAGAATACCCAGCATAATTGCAATCTGATATTCGATTGCCACCAGGGGTGAAGCTCCGGCCAGGATCTGCCCTGTCATCATCCCCGGTATAAATATAATGCCCATGCCGACCATGGAGTTAATGGTAGGCATGATTGCTGAGGTAAAAACATCTCTGGTTATCTCCAGGGTGGCATCTTTCGGAGTTGCTCCAAGCATTAGCGCTCCTTCGATAAGTTGTTTTTTTGCCTTCATATCACCGATCAACCTTTCAACGCCGAGAGCAACGCCGGTCATCGAATTGCCGATGATCATGCCGGCGATCGGAATAAAGTAACGCGCCTCATACCAGGGATCACTGCTTAATACCAGCAGCAAAAAGTAAAAAGTGGTAACAACTGTTCCGGTAATCATCGATAAAATGATTACCCGGCTAAGTTTTTTCGTCACAGGTGTCTTAATGCGGGCAAAAATATTACGGATTGCAAAAAATAACATTACAGCGAATACCAGCAGGGTCACATAGAAGTAGCTCTGCTCAAAGATATATACAAGAACATAACCCATGATGATCAGCTGAATGGTCATCCTCAACGTGGATATGATAATCTCTTTCTCTTTGCCGATTCCCTGCTTTCTGACCAGGAATAGCAGTAAAACCAGGAATGCATAGGCAGCCAGCAAACGAAAAGGGCCGATTTCAATGATACCATCCATGATCAGGCAACCTCCTCCACAGCGGTAACGATACCCTTATTCACATTGATCAATCTGTCTCCCATACTTTTAGCCAATTCCCGGGAATGTGTAACCAGAATAAGGGTTTTTTCTTTTGATCTCAGGTAATTATTGACGTATTCAATAATCTGCAGTTCTGTTCCCTCATCCAGGGCGGAAGTAGGTTCATCAAGCAGCAGCACACCTGGCTCCATTAGCATTACCCTGATCAGGGCCAGGCGCTGCTTTTCTCCTCCGGACAGCGGTTCGGCCTCTTCATCGAGGCTTTTATTAAGCCCTGCATTTTTCATTTCTTCAAGCAGCCTGTTATCATCAACCGGTTCTTTCCCGCTAAAAGTCAGGCCTATTAAAAGATTATCTCTCACCGATCCCGGGAAAATTACCGGTGTCTGGGGCAGCATTATAACTTCGCGTCGCAGCAAAACCGGGTCGAGGTTCTTTAAATCTTCACCGCGGTAGGTTATTGTTCCCCGGCTGTAGTTAACCATGTGATTTAGCAGTTTCAAAAAAGTTGTTTTACCACTGCCGCTTTCACCGACTATGCAGGTAGTTTCATTTGCCTTTATAATTAAGTCATCTACACTAATAATATTTTTATAACGAACTTTGTCTAGTTTAAACAAAAGTCACACCTCTTTCACCCGGTCCATGCCTTCATTAAAAACATCTTCGCCCCTCCTGTCAAGTCTGCGGGAATATTATCACCACTTCAAATATGTTTAAGGCATAAAACATTTACTTACAGAGGCAGGTTAACCGGCGAATCCGTCGAATATTGTTGATTATGTCAAATCGTCTGACTCCAATTACAGCAGCAGCTATCGGTGGATCGGTTTTTGCCATGCATTTCGGTGGATCCTGCATGCTCTGGCCCGTAACATGGGGCCAACAGAGCGGCAGCTCTGTCTTAACAGCTTACATGGGCATCTTCATTTCGGCGATCATTTTCCCCTGGTTAGCCTACCTGGCTGTATCCAAAGAGGGCACTCTCTTTAATATAGCCAAAATTTCGGTAAACCGTACTTTTGCCCAGGTTTTCGGTGGTTTAACCGTGCTGGTTTTAGGCCCTTTGTTTGCCATCCCGCGGATGAGCGCTGCAGCCTGGGATGCGATCTGTCAGATTCTCGGGCTTGATTATTCACCATTTCTTGCCATGCTTACCTTTACTATTATCTATTACACCCTGGCTTTCTGGTTTCTCTACCGCAGAAGCCAGGTGATTGATAAAATAGCCCGTTACCTGCTGCCCGTTTTGCTGGTAACGATTGCCGCCGTGGTGATCAGAAGCCTGATTTCGCCTCTTGCCCAGTGGGTTCCCCGTTTTTATCCGGAACATCCATTTACCTACGGCTTTCTTAACGGTTATCAGACTATGGATCTCCCTGCGGCGCTCATGTTTGCCACCCTGGTCATTGCCGGTTTGAGCGAAAGCCATGGATTAAAGGGCAGAACCCTCAACCGGTATCTTATTCTGACCGCAGGTATCGGTTTTATTCTGCTCGGCACAAGCCATTTTACCCAGATGCTGGTCGGCGCTTCAACAGGCGAACTTTTTACCAATGTGTCCTATGCCCGTCTCTATGCCACGGTGATCCTTGAGCTCTGGGGTCCTGTCGGTGGTGTAATCTTTAACGTTGCCCTGCTCTTTGCCGCGCTTACATCAGCAGTCGGCCTGGGCGGCGGCACGGCAGCTTATTTTGAAGAAGCATCGGGCGGAAGGCTGCCTTACGTGGCCTGCACGGCTGTAACACTTTTCCTCAGCGGCCTGGTCAGCATGGTTGGTCTGACGGAAATAATCAGGCTTACAGCGCCGATTCTGGATATAATATACCCGCCCGCGATCGTCATTGTACTTTTTATTGTTTTAGCCCCGGGTTTGAAAGGAGCCAGGGCGGGAGCTGCTCTTGCTGCCTTTCTCTGGGGTATTTTTGAAGGCTTGTATGGCTATAGCGCCATGTTGTTCGGAGGAGGAGAAGTTCTACTCGCCATCCGTAACTTTTTCCCCGGCGCAGCCGCCGGTTTCGGCTGGGTTCTGTTTGCCCTAATCGGAGCAATACTTGGACATTTTTTGATCAAAAGCAGGCATAATCCTGATTCTCAGGCGCCTCTGGCCGCTGGCGAATAAACCACCCAAGTTATTACATAACATACTGCATTTTAGGCAACTTGTTATTTTGGTGTTTGACATGATGTATATTGTGATGTATATTTAGGGTGGAGGTGTCCTGATGAGTGACTTGGTCCGTAAACAACTTTACATCACCCAAAAACAGGAAAGCCTGTTGAAGAAAAAAGCTGCAGAATTGGGCAAAACAGAGGCTGAAATAGTCAGGGAAGCTCTGGACAGCAATGTTTATATGATTGATTACCCCAAAAAATCAGCTGAAAAATGGCAGGAAGAAGCAATATTCATTGAAACCCGCAGATCAGGTAAGGCTGCCGTTCAGAAAGATCGCTCATGGAAGAGAGAAGATCTTTATGACCGCTAGATCCTTTATCGATACCAATATTCTTGTCTATACCTACGATATTTCCGATCACGAAAAGCATGAAAAAGCCCTGAAACTTATTGACCGGCTAGTTTTACTCGATACCGGGATGATCAGCACCCAGGTTTTATCTGAATTTTTCACAGTGATAACCCGGAAAATAGCAGAACCTTTATCTGTTGAAGAAGCGGAAGCCAGAGTCACTAACTTATGCCAGATATTTCCTGTGATGCAGGTTAATGAGATGATCGTTCTTGAAGCGATCAGGGGGGTGCAAAAATATAACTTTTCATACTGGGACGCCCTGATCTGGGCGACTGCCCGTCTGAATCAGGCAGGAGTTGTTTTTAGCGAAGATTTTTCCCATGAGAGCTACATTGAAGGAGTCCGCTTTATAAATCCGCTTCTTCCATGACAAGTTTTTTGCCGTGGGACAGCAGGGACAGGTCCATTTGTCCCACCCACCGGATATTTCTCAAATGGGACAAGAGGGACAGGTCCTTTTGTCCCACAACTATATATAAATCCCTGCCCCTTATTTTCCGGTGATCATCTCAGGCTTCGGGTAGCTACAATATCAATGCCGCTGCCCAGCACATCGCTGATAATCACGTCTCCCATTTTAACCGGACCTTTGATCTCTACCTTTGCTATTTCTTCAACTACAGGGAAGATCATCTTTATCGGGATCGGTTTGCTCGTTTTTACCGGCAGACGCGGCAGAACTGCACCATGCACCACGACAGTGGAGGTAAGGGTCCTGGTCGGGTTGGTGAATTCTTCGTAGGCGTATTCTTTCCCTTTTTTACACAGCTGTCCGCGCATTAAAAGCTCGCCCGGTTCACCTTCTTTTTCAGAAACCTGCATTTTGCAGCCCAACGGGCAGAGGATACAGATCATCTCTTTTTCTTTCAGCTTTTCAGCCATTTTTATTCATCCCCCCTGGCCAGCTCTACGGTAAGCTCATTAAAGTTTTCCGAGGGCAGATCTGTTTTCTTCACTTTAATAACCGCCATTTCACCGGGTGTAAGCACTTTTTTCTTGACTGATTTAACCATTTTCCCATCAGCTTTAACTATGAGGGCGCTGTTTTCATGCTGCCCCCTGACCCGCATGTAGAGCTCCAGGGTATCGCCCATTGTGGCGGAATTAACCCTGTGCGGCACAATGTAACTGACACTTTCAAGCGGTTTGGTGCTGAATGTAAAGCCCTGCCCGGTTTTACCGTCATTCCTGATATATGCTGCAGCTCCTTTGCCGGCCTTGTAACTTTCGTCAGTGACCCAGTCGACCAAGTCATGCACGTGAACCACGTTACCGCAGGCGAAGATACCTTCAATACCTGTCTCCATGGTTTCACTGACAACAGGGCCCCCCGTCTGGGGATGAAGATCAACGCCAGCCCCTTTTGACAGTTCATTTTCAGGTATCAGTCCGCGTGAAAAGAGGATAGTGTCACATTCCAGTTCGCGTTCGGTGCCTGCTACAGGTTGCTTCTTCCGGTCAGTCCGGGCGATGGTAATACTTTCCACTCTGTCTTTACCCTTGATATCGACAATTGTATGTTCGAGCAGCATCGGTATATCGAAGTCCTGGATACACTGAACATAGTTACGCACCAGTCCTTCAGAGTAAGGCTTCCTTTCGATCACCGCGACAACCTCTCCGCCTTCGAGAACAATACGGCGGGCCATGATCAGGCCGATATCGCCAGAGCCGAATACAACAACTTTGCGGCCAACCATGTAGCCTTCAATATTGACAAAGCGCTGTGCTGTCCCGGCTGAAAAAATTCCTGCCGGCCTGGTACCGGGAATATTGATCGCGCCCCTGGTTCGCTCCCGGCAGCCCATGGCCAGAACTATGGCTTTAGCCTGTATAGTGTTGAGACCGTCACCGGTGTTTACATAGGTTACTGTTTTATCGTTGCCTACTGCAAGCACCATTGTGTCCAGTTTGCAGGTAATGCCCTTGTCTTTGAGCATTTCAATGAATCGCTCGGCATACTCGGGCCCGGTGAGCTCTTCCTTGAACTGGTGCAGTCCGAAGCCGTTATGGATACACTGCTGCAGAATGCCGCCAAGTTCATGATCGCGTTCAATCACCAAAATATCTTTTATGCCGTTGTCGCAGGCAGCCACAGCTGCGGCCATTCCGGCCGGCCCGCCGCCAATTACGACAAGATCATAGTTTTCTTTAACTTTTTCTTCTGTTTTCAGGTTAAAAGTGGAAGGGGGGCATATGCCCACAGGCCCTGCTTCGCGCTGCTCAACTTTTTTATTTTTTGTAGTTCCTGTCAGTATATATGAACCGGGGTTGTCCTTCTTAACCTCCGGCATATCTATACCCAGTTCCCGCGAAATAATCTGCATAACCCGGGGGCCGCAGAAACCACCCTGGCAGCGTCCCCCGCCCGGGCGGGTTCGTTTCTTGATACCGTCAACTGTTCGCGCTCCCACCGGACCCTCAATAGCCCTTACAATTTCGCCTTCTGTTATATTTTCACAGCGGCAGATAATTCTTCCGAAACGGGGATCTTCATTGATCAATTTAGTCTTTGCTTCCTGATCAAGGGACATGAAGGGGGTGTGGCTTTTTGCCTTAACTGTGAAATCTTTTTTCGCTTCAAAGGGGCCTGCTTTTTGCTGCAGCATATCAGCCACATAGACGGCAATGGCCGGAGCTGCGGCCAGGCCGGGTGAATCAATTCCGGCAACATTAATAAAGCCGGGTGAATCAGCGGCTTCTTCTATAATAAAGTCGCCCCTGTCGCTCTTGGCCCTCAGGCCGCTGAAAGTGGTAATAACTTCGTTAAAGGGCAGGTTCTGCTTAATTTTTTCGGCATTCTCCCTGACATAGTTTATACCGGCCGCAGTGGTTTGCAGCGCCTCGGCAGAATCAACCGCTTCGGAGTTCGGCCCGATAATTAAGTTGCCGTGGGCGGTCGGGGAAATTAAAACTCCCTTTCCGAGCGCCGTGGGGCAGGGGAAGAGGACATGCCTGGCATGGTGGCCTGTCTTTTTATCCAAAAGAAAATACTCGCCGCGGTTCGGCTTGATTTTAAAAGAGGGTTTGTTTACCATTTCATTGATGCGGCCGGCGTACAATCCTGCAGCATTTACAACAAATTTTGATTCAACCACTTCACTGCCGCAGCTGATCTTAAAGCCGCCTGCGATTTTTTCTATTGCTTTCACCGGGCAGTCGAGCTTCACCTCAACACCATTTGCCGCTGCGCTTTCAGCCAGCGCTATCGCCAGCAGGTATGGATCGGTTATTGCCGCGGTGGCTGCATAAAGAGCGCCGACAGCTTTTTCGCTTAAACCCGGTTCCATTTGATGCAGTTCATCTCTTTCTAAAATTCTTAAACCGGGGATTTTATTCCCGAGACCGCGTTCATATAGCTCCTGCACGGTTTTCATTTCTTCATCGCAGAAGGCGATCACCAGAGAGCCGATCCGGTGAAAAGGTATTTCAAGTTCACGGCAGAGATTCCTGTAAATCCTGTTGCCCTCTCCGTTAAGCAGTGCTTTTAAAGAGCCCGGCTCCGGGTCGAAACCGGCGTGAACAATGGCGCTGTTAGCCTTTGTGGTGCCGTTTGCCACATCACTGTCTTTCTCAATTATCACCAGGTGCAGGTTATATTTCGAAAGTTCTCTGGCAAGCGCTGTTCCAATGATTCCTGCTCCAACTATTGCAATGTCGTACACTTTATACCTCCATTCTGAAACTAATCTCTGTCTAAAAAGTGGGCTGTATATGCAGGCGGCACCCACAACAGATCCCTGCCTGTCAGCTGTTCGGGGTTAACTGCAGTCTGGCCAATATTTACTTCCCAGTGCAGGTGATATCCTGTAGCGTAACCGCTCATGCCGACGGTGCCGATTAACTCGCCCCGTTCAACTTTCTGTCCATTTTCAACGGTTATCGCTTCAAGGTGCATGTAGGTGCTTGATAAGCCCATGCCGTGATCGAGAATAACTGTATTCCCGCCGGATAAAAGAAATTCGGCAAGCCTGACAATGCCGTTGTTCGGGGCAACCACCGGGGTATCTTTATCCGCGCCGATATCTATACCGCTGTGCCGCCTGGGTGGATTATTGTTGATGATGCGGATTGCTCCAAATTCTGAAGTGATCCTGCCTTCCAGCGGTATGATAAAACGGTTCATCCAAAGCGGATGCGGTTCGGTGGTTTCCCTGGCCGCGCGCACTTTTTCGCGGTCTTCGGCCAGCCTCGCTGCGGTCCACCCTGCGGTTCGATCAGGAGGCATGCTGAACCGTGAAAGTTTGAACTCTTTATCACTAATCAGTATATTTTTTTCAGCCCGGGCGGCGCTGTTCTCTCCGGCATCAACGCTTTCTACTGCCAGGCTGTAACTTCCCGGTTCTGCATCACAGCTTATAGCGATAATGGCATAAAGAAGCCCGTCAGTCCGGTATAATTCGGACAAAACCCCGGGAAAATCAAAGCTAAATTCATAGTCTGTAATTTCGCTTACAGGTCCCGCCTCCAGGATCAAAAAGTCTCCCGGAGCAGGCAGTTCCGGGTAATGGACAATCTCAATATCTTTAACAACGCCTGTAGTTGAGGAAAAGTAAGGCGTAATGAAAAGGGCTTTGCCCGGCTCTGCATCATATTTGCTTTCATTGCACCCGGTTGAAAACATAACAAAAGAGAAAACAAAAATGATCAATGGCGGAATTATTGATCTGCTTAAATGTTGTCGATATCTCATCAAATCTCCCTGCAGCAAACCTTAAACTTTTGTTTAGCTTAGACTTTTTTCCGCTTTCTTCCAGTCGTTAAGAAAGTTTTCAATGCCGAGATCGGTCAGCGGATGTTTGAACATCTGCTTTAAAACCTTGAAAGGCATTGTAGCGATATGCGCCCCGGCAAGCGCTACTGCCGGTACATGTTCGGTGTGGCGGATGCTGGCTGCGATCACTTCGCAGTCGAGATCGTGCAGGTCGATTATATCGACAATATCGCGAACCAGATTTACCCCGGTGTGGCCGATATCATCGAGGCGGCCGATAAAGGGGCTCACAAAAGCTGCCCCGGCACGGGCTGCCAGGAGAGCCTGGTTGGCAGAAAAGATCAAGGTAACATTTACCCGGATTCCTTCAGACGATAAAGTCTTAACGGCGCGCATTCCTTCCGGGATAATCGGAATTTTCACCACTACGTTTTTATGAACGGCAGCAAGGGCGCGGCCCTCTTTTACCATACCTTCGTATTCGAGCGAAAGCACCTCGGCACTGATCGGGCCGTCGACGAGGTCGCATATTGAGGATAAAATTGTATTGAAATCCTCATCTTCTTTAGCGGCAAGAGAAGGGTTAGTCGTTACTCCGCTGATAACACCCCACTGGGTTGCTTCTCTGATTTCATCAATATTGGCTGTATCTAAATATAGTTTCATCTTAAATAACCTCCTTCAAGGTTCTGATATATCTACTATTATACCTCTAATATGTTTTCCCTGCTACCGTTACGCCGACCCTTTAGCCGCAGCCTGTTGCCACCGCTTAATGCTACTGATAAAATGAAGCGAAGGATGGTGATTAGCATTAATAACCTGGATGCACTGCGCAAAAAATATCCTGAAAAGTTTGCTTCAACCGACGATATCTTCAGTAAAATCAGGGCGGGTGACCGTATCTTTATCTCCACCGGTTGCGCCGAACCGCAATATCTGGTTCAAACCCTGGTTGATTATGTAGAATCGAATCCGAAGGCATTTTTCGATACCGAAATATTACATGTATGGACACTGGGTGTTGCCCCGTACTATAACGAAAAGTTTAAGAACAATTTTCGCCAGAACTCCTTTTTCATTAGCCATAACACCCGCAAGGCCGTTAACGAGGGGATGGCCGATTATACCCCGATCTTTCTGTCGGAAGTATCGGCGCTTTTCCGCAACAGGCAGGTGCCCGTTGATGTAGCCCTGGTTCAGGTTACACCACCTGATGAGCACGGTTACTGCAGTCTTGGGATCAGCCTCGATATTACCAGGGCGGCAGCTGAATGCGCCGAACTCTTAATTGCCCAGGTAAACAGCAATATGCCCCGGGTTCACGGCGATACATTTATTCATGCCTCAAAACTTGACTTTATCATACCTTATGATGAGCCGCTCCTTGAATTTATTCCGCCGGAGTTAGACCCCGAAATTGTAGACAAGATCGGCCACTATGTAGCGCAGATTATTGAAGATGGCGATACAATCCAGGTTGGCTACGGGAGTGTGCCGAACGGGATTCTCTCATGCCTGGGCGAAAAGAAAAACCTCGGCGTGCATACCGAAATGCTCAGCGACGGCCTGGTAGATCTGATCAGGAGCGGTGTTGTCGATAACACGAAAAAGAACCGTAACCGCGGCAAGCTGGTGGCCTCATTCTGTATGGGCAGGAAAGAAACGTATGCCTTCCTGGATGACAACCCTTCCGTTTTGTTTAAGGAGATTGATTATACAAATCACCCTCTGAATATTGCCGCCCAGGATCATATGACCGCCATCAACAGCGCTCTTGAGCTTGATTTAAGCGGGCAGGCTTCGGCCGAATCGCTGGGGAGCACCTTCTACAGCGGTATAGGCGGACAGGCTAACTTTATGCGCGGAGCTGTTTTGGCTGAAAAGGGAAAAAATATTCTTGCCCTGCAGTCAACAACGCGCAATGATGAAGCCTCGCGTATAGTTCCCGCCCTCAAGGAAGGCGCAGGCGTAACCCTTACCAGGGGCGACCTGCATTATGTTGTAACCGAGTTTGGCATCGCCCACCTGCACGGCAAGAATATCCGTGAAAGGGCCATGTCGCTGATAGCCATCGCCCATCCGAAATTCCGGCCCTGGCTGATCGAAGAGGCGAAGAAAAGATCACTCATTTACAAAGATCAGGCTTTCTTCCCGGGAGAAAAGGGAGAGTACCCCGAACATCTCGAAGCGCACCGCACAACAAAGCAAAATGTCAGGTTATTGATGCGGCCTGTTAAGATCAGTGACGAACCCCTGGTAAAAGACTTTTATTATGCCCTCTCCGATAAAAGCATCTACAAGCGTTTTCTTACTATCAGGCGCCAGATGCCCCATTCAGAGCTGCAGAAACACTTCGTGATCATCGATTATACCAGGGAAATGGCCATCCTTGCTGTTACAGAACATCTCGGCCAGGATCTAATCGCAGGCATTGCCCAGTACTGCATCTGTGGCGATACCCTGTCTGCAGAGGCATCAATTGTTGTCCGTGACGATTTTCAGGGCAAGGGCATCGGTGTTGAACTCCTTTCATACCTGGTCACTGTTGCCAAGAATGAAGGGCTGCATACATTTACAGCAGATGTGCTTCCCGATAATCTGGCGGTCCTGCGTATCATTGAAAAATTAGGCCTGAAATTTGATCGCAAGTGGGACAGCGGCTTGATTCACATCGTTATTTACTTAAAATAGATTCCCAGGGAGAGACAGGTAATTGCCCTACTCAGTCAAAGAGGAAACACTGCAGTCATTGCAGCATTACTGTAGAGATGAAGGCCGCCTGCTTATCTGGCCGGTTATCTTCACCCTGCCTGTATGGATCGGAAACTGGTGGGAACATTTCGGGCTGGAAAAATATCAGCTTCTGATCCGTTCAGTCTGGATGGGTGATGAACTGATCGGTATAGCGCCGCTCATGCGTGACGGGGCAGCTGCCCGCTTGATCGGCAGCGCCGATGTCTGTGACTACCTTGATTTTGTCACCGCAAGCGGCAGGGAATCAGATTTTTTTGCCGCTCTTCTGCCGGCCCTTGCAGCAGAGGGGATAGAAGTGCTTGAACTTGAATCTCAGCGTCCCGAGGCAGCAGTATTTAAAGGGTTTTTTGCCGGAAGCGCCATTAAAGGCAGCCAGGGCAGATTTACCCTGGAGAACGAATCCTCTGAAATAATCCTCGCAGATGAGTGGGAAGATTACCTGATGCAACTGAACAAGAAGCAGCGCCATGAAGTACGGCGCAAACTGCGCAAGCTTGAAAATGAAACTGTCAGCAACAGGTTCAGGGTCAGCGGTGAAGTTCAGGGTGATAGCGAAAGCAGCCTAACCCGTTTTACCCCGCAGTTTATTGATCTCTTCTTGGAGAATCCCGAAAAAGCGGATTTTCTGACGGATAAAATGAAAAAATATTTTCATGGTTTGATCACGGCTACTGCAGCAGCAGGGCTGGCCCGTTTCGGGCTGCTTGAAATAGACGGGGAGCCTGCAGCAGCAGTACTATTTTTCAGCTATGACGGGCGAATATATCTCTACAACAGCGGTTACCGCTCCGATTACAGCAATTTAAGCGCAGGCCTTCTCTCCAAGGTGCTCTGTATCAAAGACAGTATCGAAAGAGGCAGGCAGGTGTTCGATTTTCTTAAAGGTCCGGAAATATATAAAAGCCGCCTCGGCGGCGTCACCATCCCAATCTACAAAGTCACCCTCCAAATAACTCAATAAGGTGTCAGACACCAAGTTGAGTTATTTGGTTAAATATAAATGTGAGGTGATCTATTGCGTTCAAAAAGAGTTGAATTTGAAGGGGCAATTTACCATGTTATGCAGCGTGGTAATAACAAGGAGAGTATATTCCAAAGCGATAAAGATAAGTACTTTTTCCTGAACCAACTAGATGTAAGTAAAAAGAAGTTTAATTTTTTACTATTTGGATATGTTTTAATGGATAACCATTATCACTTGCTGATCCAGGTCAATAAATTCCCATTAAGTAAGGTTATGCAAAGACAAAACAGTATATACAGTCGTTATTACAATAGAACACAGGAGCGATCAGGTCATTTATTTGGGCTGAGGTATAAAGCTTCTTTAGTTCTGGATGATAGTTACCTTTTTGCCGTTTTACGTTATATACATTGGAATCCGATTCGCGCGGGTTTATCAAAGAATGTATTTGATTACAAGTGGTGCAGTGATTCCTACTATCGCAATGGTAGAAATGGTTTAGTCGATGTAGATTTTCTTTTTAGTATAATATCTCAAAAACGAGAATATGCTTTAGAAGAGTACGTGCGTCTGATGCAGGTTGACGGACAACAACAGAATAAAGATTTCAGGTTTATTAGTGAAGAGATTGATTTTAATTATGCTAAGGTTCGCGCTGGGGCTCTTATCGATAGAAGTTTGACTTTGGATGAAATTTTAATTGAAACGGGTGTTAACGAGACTCAGTTTAAGGATATCAAGGCTGGATCACGGAAGAGGGATTTAATCCCTTACAAAAGGTTGTATGTAGAATTAGCGAGTGAGGAAGGATATAAGTTAAAAGAAATTGCAGAAAGCATCGGGGTAACAGTAAGTGCAGCCAGCAAACTGGCCAAATAAGTCAAAAAGGTGTCTGACACCAAGTTGAGTTATTTTTGGGTTTAGGCGGGAGGAAAATTGGGAACCAAGTTGTTAAGAATGGCTTTTTTAAGCATACATAGTTCGCCGCTGGGGCAGATGGGCACGAAAGATACCGGTGGGATGAGCACATACCTGCTGGGGCTTTCCCGGGCTCTGGGTGAGGAAGGCCATAGTGTTGATATCTTTTCCCGGGGCAGTGGGAAAAAGGGCAGCTTCGTGCAGGATATCTCTCCGGGGATGCGCCTTATTACCCTTAATGACGGTCTTGGCCCGCTTGCCAAGGAAGATCTCTTTTGGCACACTGAAAATATCGCTGCACTTCTGCTCGATTTTACTGAAGTGAGCCGGTCAGAATACGATTTAATCTTCAGCCATTACTGGCTATCGGGCTGCGTTGGCAGGGTTTTAAGTAATAAAATGAAACTGCCTCACCTGGTTATGTTTCACACCCTGGGCCAGGCCAAGAATGAAAACTGCCCTGCTGAAAATGAACCGGCGCAGCGCCTGCTTGAGGAGGAGGCGCTTGCCTTCGGGAGCGACCTGGTTGTCACCGCTGCTCACAGTGAAAAAGAGAGGGTGGCCCGCTATTATAAATTAGATCCTGAAAAAATCGCGGTTATTCCCTGTGGGATCGATCGAAACCTCTTTAAACCAGTTGCGCGGAAAAGCGCGCGAGATAAGCTCGCCTTAAGCGGTGAAAAAATAATCCTTTCCGTGGGCAGGATTGAGCCGGTTAAAGGGTTGGATCTATTGGTCAGGGCAGCTGCCCTCCTGCCTGCTGAAGATAAAATCAGGCTGGTAATAGCGGGAGGCGATTCCTCCGGCGAGTCCCGCGTAGCAGAGCTTAAAGAACTGGCTGCCGGGGCAGGTTTTAGCGGGATGCTTACTTTTACCGGAAGTATTGATCACAACCGGCTGCCTCTTTATTACAGCGCCGCCAACGTAACTGTTATCTCCTCGGCTTATGAAAGTTTTGGCATGGTAGCGCTTGAATCGCCCGCCTGCGGAACCCCGGTAGTTGCCGGCCCGGTTGGGATAATTCCTGAGCTGCTTGATCCTGACCACCCCGACACCCTGGGCTGCCTGGTCGGCAGCCGCGACCCTGTCGACTGGGCTGCCGCAATCAGAAAAACCTACATGCGCTCCGATCAGATCAGCGCCACAGATATAACGGCGCGTCTAGCGCCCTATAACTGGGACGCCTCTGCTGAAAAACTAATTGATCTTGTCAGGAAGAAATTTAATTTATAATTCCGGAGTATGATAAAATAACAAAGGTTAAGCTTCATGAAAAGGCATCTATGCTATTCAATGGACTGATAAAAGGAGTACAAATGATGGAAAACAAGAAAGCCGATATAATGATCATCTCTCCCCATCCCGACGATTCCGAATTCGGAGCAGCCGGTTCGGTAGCCCGCTGGGTTAAAGAAGGTAAAACTGTAGTTTATGTGATCTGCACCGGCGGGGAAAAGGGGACAGGCGATTATACCGTAAAACCTGAACATTTGGCTAAAACAAGGAAAAAAGAACAGCAGGCTGCGGCCGATCTGCTTGGTGTAAAAGAAGTTAAATTTTTGGGTTATGAAGACCAGACCCTTGAAGATACCCCTGAATTCCGCAAGGAAATAGTTCGCTGGATTCGCACTTTCAAGCCTGACAGGCTGGTCACGGCAGACCCTTACCGCCGCTATATCTGGCATCGCGATCACCGTGTAACCGGCCAGGTGGTGCTCGATGCCGCCTTTCCTTATGCTCGCGACCATCTTTCTTACCCCGATTTTTTTGAAGAGGGTTTGATGCCCCACAAAGTGAAAGAAATCTTATTTTGGGCGAGTGAAGATCCCAACTATTATTCCGATGTAACAGAAACATTTGAACTGAAGCTGGCTGCCCTGCGCTGTCATGAAAGCCAGGTTGGCGGCCACCACTTTGAATCGGTGGAACAGTGGTTGCGTCAGCGCGCCGAAGATGCCGCCCGCGAGCAGGAGTTTGAACTGGCTGAAGCATTTCACCTCGTTGATATCCCCTGGTAAAAACTCCAAATCAATTGATTATTACCAGGTTACATCTCCGTGTGTTTTCTGATCAAAGCCCCGGGAAATAAAAGCTTCAATCTTCGGACGCTCTTTACCGACCGTGGTTGAATCGCCGTGACCGGGGATAATTTTTGTTTCATCCGGCAGGGTCAAAATCTTTTCCCGGATGGAGGCCAGCACTCTGATAAAATTTTCCGGCGAGCCTGTTTTGCCCGGTCCACCCGGAAAAAGTGTATCACCGGAAATCAGGATATTCCCGAGCCGGTAGCAGAGGCTGCCCGGAGTATGGCCCGGAGTATGAATCGCTTCGATTTCCAGGTTGCCGCACTGAATGGTCTCACCGTCATAAAATAGGCGATCCGGTTTAACCGGCATTGAATCAGCATCGTCTTCGTGCGCAGCAAGTTCGGCCCCGAGCACGTCGTAGAGATCTTCTAAAGCCATGGTATGATCCATATGCCCGTGAGTGAGTAAAATGTATAGAACCCGTGAGCCTTCGAGAAATTTCCTGATCAGATCGGCGTTACCCGGTGCATCGAAAAGCACGCTTTCGCCCTTTTCTTTGCAGGTCAGCACGTAAGCATTGGTTCCGAAAGGATCAGTTTCAAGCCTTGAAAGTTTCAATTCGGAAGTGTCAACGATTGTCTCGAATTTTCTGGTCATCTATTTAAACCTCCCATTTTTAGCCCTGTTTTTAAGTTTAACTTTTTGCACTTAAGCTGCCCCGGAACGAAGCCCCCAAGCTTGTGTGAAAAAGTCTATAGACTGAACCTGCCCCGGTTTAACCTGAAATCTGCTCTACTTAACTCTATACTTTAGTCCAGTTTTAATTCTGTTTGTCCGCTCACTACTCCTTTAACCGGTTTAAACTATTTCCCTAAAGCGACAAGTTGGGTTATAATATTTTTTGGATATAATTACAATATTATTTGCAGGAAGAAGGTTTCAGCAATGTCCAAGGTAAAAATTGCAATAGTCGGGGTGGGAAACTGTGCCTCTGCCCTGGTTCAGGGTATACACTACTACAGCGACAAAAATGAAGATGATGCAGTCGGTCTGATGCACTGGAATATAGGCGGTTATCGTCCCTTCGATATTGAAGTGGTTGCTGCATTCGACATTGACAGACGAAAAGTGGGGTACGATATAAACAAGGCCGTTTTTTCGCTACCAAACTGTACTAAAGTGTTTTATCCCGATTTACCCGAAAGCGGCGTAAAAGTGCAGATGGGCAGGGCTCTGGATGGCTTTTCGGCGCACATGCAAAACTTTGAAGAAGACTATACCTTTCTGCTCAGTGACAACCCCGAACCGGGTAAAGAAGAGATCGTTTCCGCCCTGCAGGATGCAGACGCAGAGGTAATGCTAAACTACCTGCCTGCCGGCTCGGAAGAAGCGGCCCGTTTTTATGCTGAATGCGCCCTTGAAGCAGGCGTGGCTTTCATAAACAATATTCCTGTTTTTATTGCAAGCGATCCCGAATGGGAAGCCCGGTTTAAAGAAAAAAACGTACCGATTATCGGTGATGATATTAAATCGCAAATGGGGGCGACCATTCTGCACCGTGCCCTGGCCGAACTTTTCAGCAAGCGCGGGGTAAAACTCAACCGTTCATACCAGCTCAATACCGGGGGTAATACCGATTTTCTGAATATGACCAATCATGATCGCCTCGCAACCAAGCGAATTTCCAAAACAGAGGCGGTTCAGGCCGCAGCCGGAAAAAGGCTGGCCGACCGTGATATCCATATCGGGCCGAGCGATTATGTCCCCTGGCAGAAAGACAACAAAGTCTGCTTCCTGCGAATGGAAGGCCAGATATTCGGTAATATACCGATTAACCTTGAAATGCGTTTAAGCGTTGAAGATTCACCCAACTCGGCCGGCATTGCCATTGATGCAATTCGCTGCTGCAGACTTGCTCTCGACAGGAAAGAGGGAGGCGTGCTTGAAGGCCCTTCG
>JAHYJM010000165.1 GCA_019428945.1 Bacillota bacterium
AATGGAGGCATAGTGATGCCTCTCTTTGGGGATCCGCAGGATCAGATGGCTGTAGAAAAAATAGAAAAGATATTTCCGGATCGTGAGGTCACAGGGGTTTTTGCAAGGGAAATCATCCTTGGTGGCGGTAACATCCACTGTATCACCCAGCAGCAGCCAAGGCCTTGATTTAAATAATTTATTAAAGCTTTAATTCTTATCGGTATGTTGGCCTGTCGTGGGGATTCTCACTAATATATTATATGCTTTATCATTAAACTACTGATTTAGTTCAAAAGGGAGAGTGACTTTGATGACACGATTAACCGGCAGAAATTTTATGGATTTAAATGATTATTCCCGTGAAGAGATTCTTTTGATCCTTGAAACAACGAAAGAATTAAAACTTGAATTGAAGAGGGGGCATTTTCACCCCTATCTGAAGCACAAATCTCTCGGTTGTATCTTTGATCAGCCTTCAACCCGGACAAGGATATCATTTGAGCTGGGTATCCAACAGCTCGGCGGCTATGTTACGTATCTTAAACCCGGTGAGATTCACCTTGGTAAAAAAGAGAGTATATATGATACTGCGAAAGTGTTAAGCAGGTTTTTTGATGCAATTATGATTCGCTGGAACAATTATGATGAAATGAAGGAACTTGCCGATGCGGCAACGGTTCCGGTCATTAACGGCATGACCGAAAAGAATCATCCCTGCCAGGCCCTGGCTGACATCTATACGATGATGGAACGATTTGATCATATCGGTGGAAAGAAGGTTGTGTTTTTCGGAGATCGCACCCAGCCGGCTCATTCATTAGGTTTGATCTGTTCAAAGCTTGGCTTGAATTTTGTCCACTGCTGCCCGGAAAAATATGCAATATTGCCGGATTACACCGATATTTATGCTCAAAACAACCTGATCTCAGGGGGGACATATCAACACTCTGACAACATTAATGAAGCATGCAAGGGCGCGCATCTTATTTATACCGATGTGTGGTGGTGGATCGGCCAGGAAGCAGAAGAAGATGAACGCAAAAAGCTCTTTGCGCCTTATCAGGTTACGGAGGAAATACTTGCTAAATGTGATATAAACGTAATATTTGAACACTGCCTGCCGGCAATGCGGGGTGTTGAAGTAACAGACGAAGTTATGGACGGCCCGCATTCGGTTATTTATGACCAGGCAGAAAACAGGATGCATACTGAAAAAGCCCTGATGGTTCTCTTAATGAGTTAAAGTTCATTATATCTGTTTTCTATTCTTCGTCATCTGGTTCCGGTTTGGCGAAATAAAACTTGATTTTTTTGCCCTTGTCTTTAACAGCATCGCCCAGTTTTCTTGCCAGTTCTTCACTTCTGTGAAGGGTTGCCTTACCTGCATCCCATGTTTTCCTCGAAGTCTTTGTTACCACCCCCTGCCCGTAAACAAAGGGTCGTTTTCCTGCTTTGGCGGTTGCCCTTAAAACAGCTTTAGTTACCTTGTACGTAGATTCTCCTAGAACCAGGGCAAGTAATGAGGAAGCCTGAACTATAGCCGCGCTGCGGATGCTGTTTCTTTCCGGTCTTATCAGCGAAGCACAATACTGCCTGGCAATAACTCCAACCCGCAAGGTTAAAAAGGCATTGGCAGAACCCTGGATAACAGAATTGGTAATTATGTTGGCAGCGGCATTAAAACCCGGAGTCAGTGATGAAAGCGAGCTGCCCATAACAGAGGCTATGACTGGTTCAAGCTGATCTTCCAGGACTTCGAGGTTTTCAATTTTTGTGGCGAGGAATGCGGTAGCAAATATATTGCTGTAGAGATAAGCTAGTTCACGAAAGTTTGGTCTCTGATTGTATACAAGAACAACCTGCCAGATCATCCTCAATTGTGAAAATATAACTATCACGGCATCAAGGGCGCCGTATTGTGAAATGGCGGTCATTATAAAAACATTTGAAGCAGCTTCTTTTATCTTTTCATCAGCCAGTATATTAAGTTTTCTATGAGCCTCTTCAATTGTACTTACATCGCCGGGGTTAATTTCCACTTCTTTGAGATGAGGGTTTTTTTTATGTCTTTCTGATAGTTTTACCAGGTATTTGCTGTAGGCAATTTTATCAGCTTCATCAGGAGGGAACAAAGTTCTCGGGCGGCTAAAAAGCGCAGCCAGGGGCACGGTTACAACAGCAGCATAAATAACCAGCAATGTAAAAAGCGTAAACTGCCCCAGGATGGGATGAACTCCACCTGCCAGGGATACCAGCTGGCTGGTCTGGTTTATGATAAAGATTATGAAAAGCACTGAAAGAAAAAAAGTTGCAATAAACAGCGCTTTTTTAATAGAATTATACATCTATGACACCTCTTTTCCGGTAATTCTTTATGTTGTTGCTATTAAGCAGTTAGAATAGTTCTAATTTGCTCTGCTGCTTATAGTATACCAGTTGATTTGTTATAATAGGTTATAAATACCGGGTAGTTTCCGTTGTTGAGCCCGGAGAAAGCGGTGGTTTTGGTGAGTTTAAGAAAGAGCCTTTCTGAAAATAAAATATTAATTCTGGATGGAGCAATGGGCACAGAACTGGCCAGACGGGGGCTTGAAGCAGGCGGCAACCTTAACCTGACCGCCGCCGATCATATCCTTGATTTTCATCGGGAATATGTCGAACTGGGTGTAGACTGCATCACAACCAATACTTTTACAATGAATAGAATCTATATCGAATCCCATAAGATTAAGATAGATCTCCGTAAGGTCAATGAAGCAGGAGTAAAATTAGCCAGAGAGGCTGCCGGCA
>JAHYJM010000030.1 GCA_019428945.1 Bacillota bacterium
GCTTTTGCATCGCGCTCATTTTTTAGCTGTTTAGGTGTAGTTCCACTGCCAACAATGGAATGCCAACCTGATATAGCTCCACAGGCAATGGTGATCATAACAAAAGGCCAGATCGGCGGCGCTCCGGGAGGAGCCAGCCTAACTGCCGGGGCAGCAAGTTGGCCGCCACCAATGGCTGCAAGAGCTATCACACCGATTGTGGCAACAGCCAGGGCAATCACCAACTGAATACCGTTGATAAAATCACGGGGCTGCACCAACAACCAAACCGGAAGTCTTGCAGCAATCAGCATATAACCGAGCAGTATAAACACCCATGTCCGGTATTCAAGAGCCAACGGATATCTGACACCAAGCAGAATTACAGCATACATTATTACCACGGCTATTATCGCTGCTACATAAAGATTAATTTTCCACTTATTTCGAATCATTAAGCCAATGAATATAGCCAGCGGTATTTCAATCCATACTGAATAAACAGCTGCCGGAAAATTAGAAGCGAGTACGGCAATAACATGAACGAAAACAGCCGAAACCAAAACCAACAAGAAGAAGACCACAATATACATAAGCTGCATGGCCCGTTTCCCCAGTAAATCTTTCAGGAAATCGGCTATACCGCGGCCGTCATGCCGTAGTGATGCGACAAGGGCTCCCAAATCATGGACAGCCCCTATAAAGATAGTACCAAAGATAATCCAAAGCAGTGCCGGCAGCCAACCCCAGATTGCGGCAACGATAGGCCCGACAATCGGCGCAGCCCCAGCAATTGAGGTAAAATGATGACCCATGACAACTGGTTTATCAGTGGGAACAAATTCGAAGTCATCTTCGTATTTGTAAGCCGGAGTTTCGGTTTCGGGATTTAGCTTCCATATTTTCTCAGATAAAAATGTGGCATAGAACCTGTAGGATAAGTAGTAGAGAACCAGTGCAACAACTACAAACAACAAAGCATGCATGAAAACACCTCCGCAATGATTAAGTTGTTGTAATTATTTAAATATTTTAATCTAAAAAAAATGTGCTCCGGCAATCACCTCCTGATGATTTATTCTTTTTGATACAATCCTCCTTTCTTATGTTGAGTTCAAAAAAACAAACCATTAAGTGATATTTCTTGAATATCAGAGTATTCAATATTTAATTGAATTTTCCTTCCTATTAAAAATAAATTACATCTCCATTTTGGCAGGTATAATTGGTATATAGCTCGTTTAATATCATGATCATTATTTCTTTATCACAGAAGAATATTATTATAGGACAGAAAGAAACGTCCCCTTGTCCATCCATTCCGAAACACCAGCCGGGCCAAGAGCACGCACCCCCAACATTGCAACAACTGCCGAGTCGAGTTCACCACTGATGCCGACCATCAAACCTGCTGCTTTTATCAGCTCTCACCTCTAGGCCATGTTGGGCACAGTTATGTAAAACCCTTAACCTTAGTTTTTCAGCACAGAACTGTAAGGATTTAAAAGTAGCTTTTCCGGATGGCTTTTCTTCGAAATGTGTCCACGTAATGATTACCTTCATTAGAGGTTCATCAACGTATACATGATAAGTAAAATTGCTTTGGCAGTAACCCGGCCCCCAGCTAAATAGATTGGTTTGTTGCTGCGGAGCGGCCTGCAATGCGGCCGAATACCAGGCACTCAGTAATGGCGCAACTGCCCAGACGGCTGGCTCCGTGGATACCACCGGTTACTTCACCAGCAGCATAGAGCCCTTCTATAGGATGCATATCGCGGTTGATGACCCGTGCCTGCTTGTCTATCTGGAGACCGCCCATTGTGTAGTGCACTTTCGGCCACATACGCATGGCATAGAAGGGCGCTTTCAAAATTGGACCGGCTTCCGGCATAATCTGTTTCTGATACTCACGGTCAAATCCCTCGCGCACATCGTCATTATATTTACAAATTGCCTGGTTTAAAGCTTTCATATCGATACCGTAGCCTTCAGCCAGTTCTTTAAAATTCTGAAAGGTTTTAACTACTCCCTTTTTGAGGGAACGCGATAAATCCCAGCCAGCCATATCAACTGCTATGGAATCAGCAATGCCAATAACCGGATGCTTTCTTACCAGCACGGCCTCTGCCAGTTTTCTTCGATCACAAAGTTCGTTGACAAAGCGACTTCCGGTCGCCGGATCAATCATGATGCCATAAGGGTATACCACGTAATCAGCAAACAGCGGTCCTGTGCCATAACCTTTTTCGTCAGGAGAAGCCCAGGGGCCGAGCTGGATTCTGGAGAGCTGTACGGGGTTGGCGCCGATACGCATACACTCTTTTATCACTTCGGCAGTGGCAAATAGTTTATTTGTACTCTGCACGGAAGAGTCAAGACGCGGATCCTGAGCCTGTCTGAAGGCAATGTCGCTGCCAAAACCACCGGATGCTACAACTACCGCCCGCCGGGCATGGATTATTTTTTCTGTGCCAATGCCGTGTTTGTTAAAACGGTAATCGTCTATAATCCGCACTGCGCTTACCCGTTTATCCTCATTTTGAAGCAAGGTTTTAAGGTAAGCGCCTTGGAAAAGCGGCACCTCAAGCTTGCGCAGGAGATCAACCTGCGCCTTAATGAGCGATAAGCCGGAGATTGTTTCAGGTGTGTAACAACGGGGTACCGAGTGACCGCCGAAAATGTCAACCCGTTTGAAATATTTTACTCCCAGTTTGTCTCTTGCCCACAGAAAGGCATCTTCAGCATTTTCCGCCACGATTCTGGCCAGCTCGGGATAGTTAAGGCCTTCACCGGCTTTCAGCAGATCTTCATACATCAGTTCCGGAGAATCTTTGACGCCGGCTGCAGTCTGGTAGTCGATACCAGGGGCTGCGATCCCCCCATCGCTTATCGCTGAGTTACCGCCGAAAGCCATCATCTTTTCAAGAACAATAACCGAGCAGCCTCTTTCCGCTGCTTCGATAGCAGCGGAAAGCCCGGCAAAGCCCGAGCCGATCACTATTACGTCTACCTGATCAATCGTTACGGTCAAGGTTAAGTAGCCTCCCTCTAGCTTGTCCAGCATTTATTCTGCATTGCCTGTAAAAACCCTGCCGGTAGTTCATAGAAGGCTGGTGCACCAAGAGAAATGTCCTGATCACGCTTTTTTGTAATATTAACTTTCGTCGCAAACCACGTCTTCATTGTCACAGGCGCGTTTTACATTGCGATTACCCTCTTCCATCCGTTCTTCTTCGGCTGTTCTTTTTCCACCAACCCAGCGATCCATTACCAGGCAGGCGGTCAGATCGCCGGTTACGTTTACCGCCGTGCGGCTCATATCGAGGATACGGTCTACGCCAATAATCAGCGCTACACCTGAGGCGGGAATGCCTACACTGCTTAGAACCATGGCCAAGATGACAATCCCTACTCCGGGGGTGGCCGGCGAACCGATAGATGCTCCGACAGTGGTAACCAGGATTAAAAGCAGGGCTGGTAAGCCGAGCTCCACATTATAGACCTGGGCGAGAAAAACGGTAGCAGCCGCCTGGTATAGAGCGGTTCCGTCCATATTGATACTGGCGCCAAGGGGAATTAAAAATTGTGAAATAGATGGGCGTACCCCCAGCTTTTCCTCTGCTGTCTGCATTGATAGAGGCATCACCGCGGCTGAACTGGATGTGGAGAAGGCCAGCAGTTGTACTTCACGCACCGCTGAGAGAAAGTGCAGCGGGTTGTAACGGGCTAAGAAACTGACGATTAACAGGTAGACTATAATCATCAGCAGCAGCCCCAGGATTACCGTTCCCACATAAACAGCCATCCCTAATAGAGCGTCAAGCCCAACTTTAATTGTTATCTGAGCAAGCAGACCGAACACGGCTAAGGGTGCAATATACATAGCCCAGCGCACCACGGTCATACAAACCTCCTGTAGTGAGCCCATTAAGCTTAAAATCGGTTGGGCCTGCTTCGGAGGCATGGCGACCAGGGCCAGCCCAATGAAGATTGCGAAGAGGACAACCTGCAGCATTTCACGCTCTACCATGGAACCAAGCGGATTTTGAGGGATGAGGCTGACAACAACCTCAGGCAGTCCGGTGATGCCAGGTGTATCGGACTCTTCACCACCATTTGCAGATAGCTCATCGACATCAATTTGCGCTTCCGCAAATCCGGTATCAATATAATTACCGGGCATAATGATTGTGCTCACACTTAAGCCTATAACAATAGCAATTGAAGTGGTAATTAAAAAGTAGATCACCAGCCTGATACCGATTTTTTTGAGCTGATCCAGATCATCAGATGAAGCTATCCCGCGAATGACAGAAGCAAAGATCAGCGGGACAACAATCATCTGGATCAACCCAAGAAATATATTGCCGGGAATTGCAAGCCAGCTGCCAAGTATCTCGGCTGTGTCGCGGGCGATCAAACCTGTCTGCGGTGAAAGAATAATTCCGGTGATCAGGCCGGCGATCATGGCAATAATTATTTTTAGCCACAACCGGCCTTTAACCATACCCTGCAGGTAGCCTACAAGACCGGTTAGCGGTCTGGGGTGAACCATTTCCAGGTATTGTTTCATCGTTTAATCTCCTTTCCTGAAGACGCTGTTTATGCGTTAATCAAACTAAGGGGGCGGAGTAAATTTAACCCCGCCCCAGAACAAAGAATGCAAATGCTGTTTATTTCAATTTTGACGCGGCATCTTCAAATCCAGACTTAATTGAGCTCCATGCCGACTCAAAACCACTTTTTAGTGACTCCCAGGATTCGTCACTGGCTTCTTTCAGCTTGTCCAGTTTAGACTGTCCTTCTTCGATCCTGCCTGCAAGCTCCTTTATTTTATTATCTGCCTCCACTTTCAAGTCAGCTTCCGCTTTCTTTGCTTTAGCTTTCATTTTAGCGAGATCTGCTTTCCACTCATCCAGTTGAGCCTGCATTTTCTGTTTATAAAGTTCCTTTTGTTTCATTATAATTTCCTCCATCTATCTGAATTTATCGCTGAGAATATGAACATAACAGCAGACCAAGATGCTGATTATTAATCAACCCACTGCATCTGAGCATTATTGTTGAAGCGGGAGTTATTTAACTATATTCGTTGCTGGTTGTTGATATTGCGCGATATTCATAATTATACATTAAATGATGGGTTATGTCCATTTTACAGGTTTTTTGCGTAGTGTTGGCTAGTTTTTATCAGGATTGACGCGTTGAAGAAAATTTAACAGCAGATCGTTAAATTGGTCCGGTGCCGTTTCCATCGGACAATGTCCTTCGCTGAAAATAATTTCTAATTCTGCCCCGGAAATGATCCGGGCTACCTCCCATCCCTGTTCAAGTGGCACCCAGGCATCTTCCTCACCCCATATGCACAAAACAGGTAAATCGAAACCGGACAGTCGCTTGCCGGGTGTAGTTATTCCTGTTTGCAAAACTTCTGTAAGAACCAGGTCGGTACCGCTGATTGTAAGAGGCCGGTAATAGCCTTCACGTTCTTCTGCAGACGGTTGACGTCCGTATGCGGAAAGAAGCAGTTGTTCTACCCGGTTCTCAGTCAGGAAAAAGTGGATGGCAAAAAAACGAGCCCAGCGTTTAACAGGTGGATATTTAAAAATATAGTTACTGCGGGTTACAGGCCTGTCAAGTACTGCTCCGGCAGCAAGGGTAAGGCTTTCTACCTGATCTGGTTTCAACAGGGCCATTTCAGCTGCAGTAGCCCCACCCATTGAATGACCAACCAGATGCCAGCGTGAATTGGGAGCGAGTTCTTCCAGAATAGCCCAGGAATTCGCAGCCCGGGCCGATGAGCTGTGGTCAATTCCAGACTGGCGGTCGCTTAAACCGAAACCGGGCAGATCAAGTGCATAAACATTGTAACCGCGATCAGCGAGAAAGGGAGCTGTATAGCGCCAGCTGAATGTTGATGCACCAAAACCATGCACCAGCAACACATTACCTATTGAATCATCCCCACCCGGCCAGTAGCGGTAATGAAATATGAGTTCATCAGCTGTAGCGAAACTACTGTTATCATAGACAAGCTCAGTTGCACTGCTTTCAAGTTCCCGTAATGGCAGGAGATACGGAATAATGCTAAAAATGATAAATAGCAGCAGCAGAGCTTTAGCTGTCATCAGTAAGACTCTTTTTAACCGGGCAGGAGCTTTAATTTGCTTTTCCATCGCAACGTTTCCTTTTTTATAGCAGAGCTAAGTTAATTATAGATCTTTCTTTGTTATTGCTAATAATGTCATGTAGCAACAACTCCGTCCCCTTGCTACATTACTCCTGACCCCTCCAGCAGAAATAGGATCAAGATAATCAAGATACCGACTGGTATGACAACTACCCAATCCTTTGCCTTTAACAGACGGGGTAGGGTTATGTCTCCGTAGTAACCTGCTTTAAGCACTCCATCTTTAACCTTAGGATAGATAGCTGCAAAAAGTCCAGACCCAATTAAGATACCGGGCAGACCACCGGTTAAAGCATCGAGATAGCCGTTACCGATGGCGCCGGCAATGGTGCCCGGGCAGTAGCCAAGGATGGCAAAACCTACCCCAAAAATGAGCCCGCCGATTACGTTCATACCGATGGAACCAGATTTTAAAGAAAGTTCTATCAAACCACGTGCCTTGAGGGCATAAAGACCAAGCATGCCGGTAAGAACAGCAGAGAGCATTATTTTTAGGACGGTATGGTCGATCAGCAGCAGCTGGCCGACAATTACATCATACTTGGTTGCGCCACCTTTCTGCAGCAGGAAGCCAAATACTATTCCAATCAGCAAACCCCAGATCAGCTGGGCTTTATTGCTTTTATTTTTAGTCAGTTGAAACAACTCCTTTCAGGAACAAAGTATCTGTAGAGGCTAGTAAATTATATGCGCTGTGATAATGCCGCCGATAAAAAAGCAGATGGCGGAGATCCAGCTGGCAAGTGAAAGCTGCATGGTACCGCTGATGCCGTGGCCGCTGGTGCAGCCGTCGGCCCAGCGGGCTCCAAAACCGAGGCAGATGCCGCCGATCAGGGCAACAAATATCCGCAGCAGGGCAGAGCTGCCGAAAGTGCCTGCCCAGAGCGACGGAACCCACTGCAGCTGGAAATCACCGGAGAGCAAGGCTGAGATAAATGAACCGATGATGATACCGATCACAAGCATCCATTGCCAATCAATATTCAACTTAATTTTTTTATAGTAAGGCTTTTCTGTAACTTTCGGGCCTAAGATAACTCTTTCGAGCATGCCGCTGGTTTTGGCAAATGTAGTTGAACAGGCAATCGGCTTCTTGGAGATTAGAAACGAGAGCCAGCTTAAGATGCCGATACCGATCCCAACTGCATAAGGCGACCAGCGTATTTCAGTTAAAAAGTCCATTAATATCCCCCCGATTTTTAAGATTTAGAGAAATGCTTTTCAACTTCACTGTAATCGGTGAAAAACCTGGAACCGTGAGGGTTAACACAGGCATGGCACTCACGGGTATAGCCGGCGGCGCTGTAACCGGTCATTCCACCGGCGACATTAATAATATCTTTGAAGCCGTGCTGTTGGAGAATACTGGCTCCCAGGCTGGAACGGTTACCAGAACTGCAGATAAGAACTGTAGTTTTATCCTTATCCAGTTCATTGTAGCGGGTTCTAAGATCTGCAACCGGTATATTAACGGAACCTTTAATATTGCTGTCTTCATATTCCAAGGGGGCGCGCACATCCAGCAGAACAAAGTTATTATTGTCGTTAATCATATCATGGAGCTCTTCAGCTGAAATCATACCGATGTGGCTGGTGCGGTAGCCTTCAGTAGCCCAGGCAGTCATACCGCCATCTAAGTATCCGCTGATTTTATCCATGCCCACCCGGCGGGCCCAGGTATTAGCTTCAAGCGCTTTCTTATAGTCTTCTGACACGAGCAGAATTTCTTTATCAGTGGGGATAACCCAGCCGGTAAAGGTAGGGAAGTTGCCATTGAGGTCAAGATGCCAGGCACCGGCCAGATGCTGGCTGGCAAAGGCATGGTAGCAGCGGGTATCGAGAACCAATGTGTTGGGGTTCTCCTGCTTTTCTTTAAACTGGGCCGGACTCAGTTCTTCTATTTCGGGCAGATCGGCAATCTTAGCCGGTCCCTTGCGGTTGATGTCGCTGCAGCGGCTGAAATGGTCTGGCGCCGGCGGCATGTCGTTAGTAAGCGATTCTATAAATTCGGCTATATCTTTAACTTGCAGGGCGTCATTAAACCTGCGCTCATAACCGATGGTGCTCAACCATTTTGCTCCCATGGCCCTCCCGCAAAGCGAACCGGCGCCGTGGGCCGGGTAAACTTCAACATAATCAGGCAGTTTCAGAAGTTTATCATGGAGGCTGTGGTAGAGCTTTTCGGCCAGTTCTTCTGCCCTGTTTGGAAAAAGATCGGGGCGTCCAACATCGCCGACAAAAAGGGTGTCGCCGACGAAAACACCGATGGGGCTTTCAGCGCGTGATTTATCGATCACTACATAACTTAAGTGCTCAGGAGTATGCCCCGGGGTTTCAAGAACATTAAGAAACATATCTTCAATTTCCACGCTGTCACCTTCTGAAAGGGGAACGTGATCGAAGGTGCACTCCGCTGATTTAGCCACATATATTTTCGCTCCTGTTTTTTGAGCCAGATCCATGTGACCAGAGATAAAATCAGCATGTAGATGCGTTTGCATGATGTGAGTAATTTCCACCCCCAGGCTTCTGGCTTCACTGATGTATAGATCGACGTCTCGCTGGGGATCAATTACAGCACAGGTGTTTTTACCGGCCAGGAGATATGAACTGTGTGCAATCTTTCCGAGAAAAAAATGTTTCAGTAACATAATAAAACCTCCCAAAAATAATTGTGATTAAAGATAGAACAGGTAAAAAACAAGAACCACCACCGTGAGAAATATTATGGTCATACCGCTGCCGGCTTTTAAATAATCGGCGTTACGATAGCCTCCGGAAGACATCAGCAGGGCATTGACCTGGTGAGTGGGTAAAATAAATGAGTTTGTGGCACAAAGAGCAGCCATCAGAGCCAGCGGCCGGGGATCAAGGCCGCCAATGGCAGCCATACTGACTACCAGTGGGGTTAACACTACGACGGTGCCCACGTTGGAGATCACCAGTGAGAGCAGCGTTGATAGAACTGCAATCGAAAGAACCAGGATAATAGGGTGTTCGCCATGAATTAGGCTCATCATCTTTTCAGCCAGTAATACGGCGGTGCCCGTTTTCTGCATGGCCACACCTAAGGGGATTAGCCCGGCGAGTAGGAAAATGACCTTCCACTCTATAGCCCGATAGGCTTCCTGTATGGTGAGAACTCCGGTGAGGACCATGGCAATGGCTCCGGTGAAAAATGAGAGGGATATGGGCGCGCTGCCGGTCATGGCCAAAACTATAGCAACCAAGAAGCAGAGGGCAGCAACCAAAGCTTTTGATTGGTCGGTCCTCTCTTCTTTAATTTGCGTGGCCACAACAAAATTGGAACTGTTTTTCAGACTGCTAATATTTTCCCACAAACCATGCACTATAAAGGTATCGCCGGGAATGATCTGGTGATCGGAAAAATCGCTTAATAATTTTTCCCCTTTGCTGAAAAGCAGCAGCGGCTCGATAGCATAGCGCTTTCGCAGACCATACTGACGTATAGTCTGACTGACCAGCTCTGAACGGGATGGAATTATAACTTCAGCAAAACCGGCCTTTTCAGGGTTGGTGAGGAGGGCAAGGCGCCCGGCCTGCTCAAGCCGGACCAGCTCATAGTCGGCAGTAAAGCTTTTTATAGCTTTTTCATCCCCGAGGAGAGCTATTTGCTGTCCTGCCTGAAAGTTGGTTTCACGCCAGGGGGCATAAGCTACTTCATTGCCGTTTGAAAGCCCGAGAATGTGCAGGTTATACCTATCCCAGACACCGGACTGTTCAGTTGTCAGGCCGATTAAATCGCTACTTTCAGAGATGCTGTAATGCCAGATCTGGTTGGGCAGGTTCAGCGTTTTAATCAGCTTCTCCTGGTCAGAGGCCAATTTCCCCTCAAATGGGCGATCAGGCAGAACATATTTGCCGCAAAAGAAGAAGAATGCTGTACCCGAGAGTAAAAGTAGTAGTCCTACCGGGGTAACGCTGAAAAGACCGTAAGGCTCCATGTTGGCGCTGCGCAGCAGATCATTTACAATGATAAGCGAGCTTGAACCGACCATGCTCAGGGTACCGCCCAATATGGCTGCAAAACCGAGAGGCATGATCAAGGCAGCTGCCGGTATTTTGCCCCTGCGGGAGATATCGAGAATGCCCGGCAAAAAGAGGGCTGCCGAGCCAATGTTTTGAACAAATGCTGAAAGTACCCCAGCCGAGAGCGACATGACCACAATTAAGCGCGATCTTCCCGTTCCCACTTTCTTCATAACAGCCTGAGAGTAGCGTTCCATTAAGCCTGTTTTAGCAACGCCCTGGCCTAAAATCATCACGGCCATAATTGCGATAACGGCATTGCTTGAAAAGCCGGCCAGGGTTTCCTGGGGAGTCAGGATGCCTGTCCAACCGAGAGCCAACATACAAAGAAGAGCAGCGATATCGATGCGCACAATATCGAAAACAAAGATTATTATTGTAGCGCTGAGAATGATCAAAACTGTTATTTGTGCTAAATCCATAATAATCTCCCATGCCTGTAAGTAGTGATTAATTTAATTATAACATTAATTCCGATTATACTTCATTTGTTACTTTTTACGAGCATATTCAAGCCTCAAAGATAAATTATTAAATCATTGTTTCCTAAAACCTTAAGCGGTTTTCAGCATGGAATAGCAGAAACAATGGATATCTCTAAAACAATAATCCTGAGCTTACAGTCTGTAGGAGGCGCTATTATAAGGCGCGTTGTCTAGTGACCCCGGTCATATAAAAGTAACGATCTTCGTAAAGTGAAGCAGGGTGGCGGGGTTTTTGCTACATAACTCTTACGCATAGCCAGGGCAAGAGATTGTTGATGAACTTAAATTATTGTGTTTTAATATAACAGGAAACTAAGGAGTTGATTCTAATTGAAGACTGTTCGTTTAGCTGTGATTCTCACAACTTTAATATTCCTTTTTATTTTGTCAGGTTGTGAAACCAATAGGACTGATAACTATTTTATAGAAGGTACCCAGGGTATATATGTCACTGCTGCGGCAAAACAGCGAATCTTGGAAAGTCAAGATTCATATACTCTTACCTATACTAAACAGGTGCGGTGAGCAGGTCTGATAATTATACCTGCCGTGCATGCAGGTAAACCTGAACAAGAGGCAAATTATTACGAAGCAGAAGTTGATGGTAAGGTTTTTTATATTCACAATGATCTTCTCGATAAGAATATTGAGATATTCTTGAGTGTTTCGGAGGAGTCAGACAACCTGCTGGCAAAAGAGTACTAAAAGCAACGTAGCAACAACCCCTCCCCTTGCTACCTTAGGTGAGGAGACGTTTTTTGAGGAGAATTACGAGTGCCGAGAGGGCTAAGGTGATTGAGAGAGCAACGAGGATTTCAAACCAGACGTCACCTAAGGTGCCGCCCATAATTGAGACTTCCCAGATTGGGCTGATGATCCAGTAAAGGGGAAAGATCTTGGCGATCCACTGGGGCCAGTCGGGGAAGATGTAAAAAACAACGGGAATAAAGAGAAAGAATCCCAGGCTTTTAATCAGGGTAAAAAGCATGGTAGCTGTTTTGGAGTATACCCCAATGAGCAGACCAATCATCGATGTAAGCGCTGCTGCGACAGCAACAACTACCATTACCTGCAGAGGGCGAGGGCCAAAGGCACTGTTCAGAAGCAAGGTCACAGCTGCCAATAAAGTGGCAAAGAGAAAACCCATCAACCACTTGGCCATTAAGACTTCATTAACCCGAGCTGAAGTAACCAGTATTGCTGTTAGTGTGCCTCTTTCCTTTTCTTCAACCAGGCTTGCACTGGGCACCCACATTCCAGACATAACCAAGGCATAAAATACTATAACCGGCACAAGGCGAATAGATATAGGCAGGCCAGGTTTTCCAAAATAGATTGTTTCTACCTGAACAGGCGCTTCGGCTCCTTCGAGGACGCGGATCATTTCCATGGCAGTGACGGCGATGATGATCCGGTTGGAAGCAAGACTTTCGCCGCTCATAAAGAATTCAAGAACCGGTTTCTCTCCCGCTTTTACTGCTTCGTCAAAACCGGCTGAAAGCACCAGGCCGGCATCAAAATCATGCTGCTCCACCTGCCCGAGCAACAGATCTGCGTTATCAAGAATAGTGACCTCAAAACCTTCCAGTTCCTGTGCCGATACTGTTATCATCGATTCACCCATGTCAACGATGGCCAGACGTGGTTTCGGTTCAAAGAGCGAACCGAAAGCAAACTGGAAAAGCAGAGTTAAGGCGAAAGGCAAAACCAGGGCCCAAATAAAGAAAGGTTTGCGGGGCCCCACTGAAAAGTCTTTAAATAAAATGCTTAAGACTCGTTTGATACTCATAATGTCGCCACCTTTCTCCTCAGCACAAACAAACCGGCTCCATAAATGACAACAACCCAGAGCAAGGCATAGATTAGCGAATCTACTGAATCTGACCAGAGAGCATTGTGAACTGTAACATCATATAACAGTCTGACAATGGGGTAACTGGGCAGCACTTTAACCCAGGCGGCAACCGAGCCTGGGAAAAGCACGGCAAACGAAGGAATCATCAGCGGCACCAGGAAAAGCATGCTGAACATAAGTTGGCCGATAAAATCTTTTCCGGCAGCGCCCACAAGCATGGCTACCGCTGTAAAAAGCAGCGCCCCGAGAATGATAGTTACCAGCAGCAGTGACCAGTTATCAGCAGTAAAAGCCCTGACCAGGGCTAATACAATAAGCGCCTGCCCCAGGGCCAGAACTGTGCCAAAAATGGTTTTAGCCATTAAAAAATGTCCGACCCGCATCGGTGTAACGAGAAGGGCCGTTACTGTGCGCTGCAGAACTTCATTTGAAATTAGCGAAGCGAGGGCAAATGTTTCCATCATCAGCATAAAAAAGGCAATTAACGGTCTCATCCTGGTTTGCATGGAGATCTGAGCACCCATTCGGTCGACCCCCAGGATAATTGTATCTTCTTCCGGCAGTTCAACGGGCAGTTCGCTTCCGGCCAGCTGAAAGGTCAGTTCCCGGATAAAACCTTCCATTGCCCCTCTTAGTTCTTCAGGAACCGCGGCGTCAGCATATACTATTACTTTCGGTATTTCACCACGCACTGCTTCACTTAAAAAAGCAGCTGGAAAAGCGATGCCGATCTGCAGATTGACCCTGGATGAGTTAGCCGGTTTTTTTTGATCACCTTCGGGATCATAAAATAATAAACGGCTTTGATCAGTTTTATATATTTCTATTTCGCCACTGATAACCTGCTTCAGGAGTTCTTCATCTTCAAGTTCAACAAGCATCAGGCCTTCTTCAGCGAAGGCAGTTTCAAGTTCGTCCAGTTGTTCAAGCGCTTCGGCTGGAAAGCCAATGGCCAGAAGTTCTTCCCGCCCTTCGCTGATAAGCGTTGACAATGAAGGACTGACAGCAAAGGTGATCTCTTCTTCCACTTCATCCGGAACCAGCCAAAATATTGTGACAAAAACTGCCAGGCCGAGTATTGTAAGGAAGAGATAGATCAGGTTACGACTGTAGACCCGGGCATCTTTCTTCAATATGGCGAGTAATATTTCACTGTTTGATATGCGCTTCTTCATCCTGCCAGCCCCCTGCCGGTTAAGCGGATAAAGATTTTTTCCAGGGTGGCTTCTTCGGTGTGGATGGTCATCAGGTCGGGTGAGGCTGCCAGTTTGCCTAGGCGGGCAGAAGACTTTTCTCCATCAAGGGGCAGTTCTTCTTCCCTTACGCCGTCACGGTCACGCAGCCTGACCAGCACAGATCTTTTACCATATTTTAGCTTGAGATTTTCAGCTGTATCAAGGGCAACGATCTCTCCTTCGTTGATGAAGGCAACACGATTTGATAGTTCGTCAGCTTCAAACATATTATGGGTGGTAAGCAGCACTGCCGCTCCCCTTTCCGCCTCTTCCTTGATCGTTTTCCTGATTGCCGAGGCGGTTACCGGATCAAGCCCATCTGTTGGTTCGTCTAGAAAAAGAACACTCGGTTTGTTGATGAAGGCCCGGGCAATCATCAGCCGCTGACGCATTCCTTTAGAATATTGTGAGACGCGATCTCTGGCTCGGTCGGCAAGACCAACCCTTTTAAGTGCTTCAAGTGACCCGGGATTGCGAATTCCAAAGAGTGAAGCGAAAAAGTTAAGGTTTTCAAGCGCAGTCATCTCCAGGTAGAGGTTCTTTTCTTCAAATGTAACCCCAATATGGGCTTGCATTTCGGAATCATCTCTGCCGATGTCGCGACCGAGGATTTGCGCTCTGCCGCCTTTAAGTGGTAGTTGTCCGGTTAATACTTTAATTGTCGTTGATTTACCGGCGCCATTTGGACCGAGAAAACCAAGGATTTCCCCCGGATAGACCTCAAAACTGATATCTTTTACGGCCTGAAGTTTACCATACCAATGGTTTAATTTCTCAACGTAGATGGCAGGTTCACCTTTTCTTACATTAACAGGCTCCCTGCCTGCTGCAGATCTTTCATATTCTATATCCTGCCGGAGTTTTTCCAGTGGGTTGATCAACTTCCCCTTTTCCCACAGCCCTTTATAAGTCTTTCCATCAGGCAGTGTATAGCTGCCATAGCCGTGTCTATTACCTTCAACAAAATCACCTTTATATAATCCTCCGCCGGCATAAATTATCGTTCCCCTGCCATTGGGCATCCCCTCGACCCAGTCACCATCATACCTGGTTCCGTCAGGCTGTATAAAACGTCCACGTCCGTGAGGGGCATTGTTCCTTAAATGGCCGGCATATTTACCGCCCTTCCAGGGGATGCTTTGCCTTTCAGGGGTTTTTTCGTATTCAGCCATTTAAACTCACCTCTCCTGATCTGGTAACTCTATGACCCGGATCTGTTAAATGCTAAAATTGGCAATACTATACAAAGGCATTTCACCGGGAATATGTAAATTCCTGCTTATTTGGGGTAAATAATAATGAAGAAGAATATCAAAGATTTGGGGATGTAATTCAAGTTAGCTTTTACTCGCTGAAGTTGGTAAGTTATATTATGGTTTATGGTCGCAGCTAATTATCTACAGGAAGTTCCTCAGTTTATTTTTCATTCTCAATAAATACCTGCATCAAAATTTCTACAAGCTCGGAGTTAAACTGGCTTCCCGAGCACTTTTGAAATTCGCTTAGGATCTCATCTCTGGTCATTGCCTCTTTGTAAGGTCGTCCGCTAGTCATCACTTCGTAAGCATCGGCGACAGCTATGATACGGGCGAGAACGGGAATTTCCTCACCTTTCAAGCCTCTCGGATAACCGCTTCCATCCCAGTATTCATGATGGGATAATATTTCCTCAGCAACCTGAGAAAATTCTTTTACTGCTTTAGCAATGCGAAAACCTATTTCAGGGTGTTCCTTAACTTTTTCCCATTCTGCATCACTTAACGGGCCTTCTTTTGTAAGAATTTCTGCAGTGGTGCCGACCTTGCCGATATCATGCAGGACAGCCAGCAGCTTGAGTCGGCTCATCTCTACCGAAGAAAGACCCATTTTTTCCGCTAATTTACCGGCTATATCCTGAATACCCCTGATATGATTTTCTGTTTCACAACTTTTATCAGCAAGGGTTTTTAGCAGTGTTTTACCGATTCTGTCAACAGCAGTGCGGCTTTGTTCCAGCTTATTTTTGTACATATTTGTTTCCGCTTCCTTGATCAAATCATCGGTTTTTTGTTCCGGTTCTGTTTTCACTGAGAGACCAATAGCCATTGAAAGGGGCATTTCAGCGACGTGAACTACCGAACATCGCTCTATAATTCTGTTATAAATTGTTTCTGCATCTTTTTTTGTGGTCTGCGGAAGGAGTATGGCAAATTCATCCCCTCCCCAGCGGGCGACTATATCCTCATCACGACAGGAACTTTTTAGAACTCTGGCGGCAGCCTTTATAAGTTTATCGCCTACAGCATGACCAAACACATCATTAGCCAGTTTTAAATTATTCAGATCAGTAACTATTACTGCCAGTGGCAGCTGTCTAGCTGTATCCAGCCTTTTAATTTCTACCTCAATGAAGCGCCGGTTATAAAGACCGGTCAGCTGATCATGAAAACTCATATATTCCAGTGTTTCCTCGAAATGCTTGCGCTCAGTTATATCCATAATGTTTCCGATAACCCTGGTAATTTTACCCTTCGAATATTCTGCCTCGGCTGTAGTTTTAACCCACATTTCCCTGCCTTTACAGCTGGTAAAAGGCACCTCAAAATCGTAAGGTATTCCTTTTTCGGCACAGTCTTTAAAAGCCTTGAGAATCTTCTTGCGGTCTTCTGGCTTGTAACAGGCAGAACTTATTTCGATATATCCTTTATCCAGGGGCTTGACCTCATCAGGATCTATTTCGTGGATTCGATAGGTTTGATCGGTCCAGATCATTTCTTCCCTGGCAACATCCCAGGCCCATCCGCCAACTCTGCTTAACTCCTCTGATTTTACTAGCAGCATTTTACTCTTCCGAAGTTCTTCTTCGGACTCAAATCGCTCGGTTATATCTTCACAGATCGCGACAGTGGCGTAAGCTTCGCCGTCAGGGTTACGGATGAAAGCGGCATTGATGCGGATCCAGATTACAGATCCATCCTTGCGAATATATCGTTTTTCATTCTTATAGCTGTTTGTATTGCTGCGCACGGCTGCAGTAAATTTTCTCCAGTCTTCTTCGCGGTCATCGGGGTGAGTTAGTTCGTAGAAGTTCAGCTTAAAGAGCTCTTTTTTTGTATAGCCGGTAATCTCACAGAATTTCTGATTGCAGTTAGTAAATTGGCCGTTATTGGGATTAGCCTGCACTATTCCCACGGAAGCCAGCTCAAAAATTGCCCGGAATTCTTTCTCACTTTTAAGCAGGGCTTCTTCTGCCAACTTCTGCCTGGTGATATCGAAAGAAAGATATAGAACACCGAGGAGGTTCTCGCTTTCATTATTGATAGGAATTCCGGACACTTTCAGCCAGGTACCATCAGGTGCTTTCTGAACCCCATTATAGGGGATACCGCTTTGAATCACTTCCACAATAGGGCAATTAGGGCAGGGTTCATAACGACCATGATAGGCTTTAAAACATTTCTGACCGATATGTGATTTGGTGTGATAATCTCGTTTATCCCGGCTATTGATGTTGTTCCAGATAATATTTAGTTCGGAGCTGAGGAATGTAACCTTCTCACCCATATCTTCGTTAAACAAGTCCCTGTTAACCCCTGTTAGTTGACTATCAAGAGTTATGTAATCAGGTAAAATGTGCTTTTCATTCTTCCCCGATACCATTAGAGCACTCCTAAATTAATTTTCTATACCTGGGCATTGCATATATATCAGACGAAATGACTATTATTGTCTTAATTTTATTTCAATTAATTATCGTTGTCAATTGCGTTTAGAATACTTTACTATTAAGAACATTTTCTTATTATCTGACAAGGTAATTAATCAATGTATACAACCCAAATACTGCTCCCAGCAGTAAATAGATAAGCAGTCAGGGTGATATTTTCCTGTACCAGGGCTCTTTAAATTCACTCATGAAATTTACCTCCATACTGTTTGATATCAATCAAGGCCAAGAGAAATCCGAGCAGCAAAAAAGGATCGCTATTATAAAATACCAGAGCGGAGCTTCACAAAACTAATTGCAGTTAGATCCATAAATAAATATGAGTCTGTAACAGTCACATTAGATCATTTAGTAGCGGTGATTAAGCTGTTTAGTTGAACAAAGAAAAGGGGTGAATTTCACCCCTCCTTATCTGTTCAAACAGTCTATGCTCTAAATTACATTTAAAAAAGATCCCACCAGCTTGCAGCTGTTTTTAAACCTGCCGGCAGGTTTTCCATCGAAAATGAATCTGTGATTCTGGCCATACCTGTAATATTAGCGTCTTCATACAGGTAGCCGTGAGAATATGGGCTGCTTATATCAATATGACGCTTGGTTTCTCCCGATGATACGTAGGTTTCCTGTTCAATAGTGAAATAATTACCCATGTAATCTTCATCACCCTCAGTCCCGGGCAATCCATAAGCGGCCTGGCCACTCATGCTAATCGATCCGGTATGCCCGGGGTCTGCAGAAACGCTGACTGCCCATATCTGTTTGGTGAGCGGCTTATAACCATCAAGAATAAATTCTTCAGCATCAATTGAAGTAAAACCTGTAGCAACAAATGCCATAACCAATACCAATATAACCATAATTCCTACTTTTATTTTCATTATCATCATCCTCATTTAAAAATCAATTAACAACATATCAATAGTAGCACGTAGATGTAATTATGTCAACTTCAGGCCGGGATTTGAAATTGCAAACTGATTGTTATATGTTGTTATTATTAGCATTTTCTTAATATATATTCGTTACTCATATAACATTATTTAAGTAGAATATGTTTTATGTTTACTTCCACCGAACTGTCATTGACTGCTGAACAGTCTGTTTATGGTGAACAATTCCCTTTCAAGCTGCACAAACAGAGGGCGCAGTTCTTTAGTCATTTTTATAATCCTTGCAGGTGATAGATCTGAACACTGGTGATGGAAATTAAGGTATAGGCAAAGATAGTCACCCAATTGCGCTGCAGTTTCAGAAGACAGTACCGGTGGCCTTTTCTCTGGCACAGGGCTCTGCATCAGAATGAGCAGGCGGTAATGCCAGTCAAGGCTTGCCGGAACCCACTTATCTGTCAGCCTTGCAATGTTAAGCAGACAATCTTCACAGAGCATGTAAAAATCGTAGAGTAAACTGCCAAGATAGAGCAGCCTGTATTTATCGGTAACCGAAAAAACCTGATCATAATTTGAGACGCTGTTAACGATTAAACGCATTTCTGCCAGGTTGCTGTTTATGCTCAGATAGGTCTTCTCAAGGCTCAGCTTGGAAGGTGCTCCAGAGAGGTTCTGAAATCTTTTAAAATCAACCATATTACCTCCATCGACGATCTGCCTGACATGAATACAATAACCTGCTATCTTGCAAATTAATTTCTTTATCGATATTATACTATAGAGACAATTTATCAAATTATTCAAGTTAACTCAAACCAATACAGAGGTGATCTATGAATATCAGAAGTCTGCGAAATCCGGATCTTTATCACGGCCGAATCGGAAAAACATATTTTGAAGGGTGGTACTTCAAAATCGTCGATGCTGCCATGAGAAATTCATTTGCCTTGATTCCGGGAGTTTTCTTCAGCGCAGATCAGCGCTATTCCCATGCATTTATCCAGATAGTCGACGGCATGGAGAGAACATACCGTTATGTACGCTTTCCTGCATCAAGTTTTACCGCTGACAGAAATATTTTCTCATTGACTGTTGAGAAAAACCGGTTCAGTCGGGAAGGCCTTGATCTAAATATGATTGAAGGAGAGGCCAACCTGAAAGGACAGATAAGTTTTTTAAACCACAAAAGCTGGCCTGACAGTTTTATCAACCCGGGCAGTATGGGTTTTTATAACTATATTCTGAAGATGCAGTGCTACAGCCAGGTTTGCTCAATGGATTTCGATCTCAGAGGTAAGCTTGAATATAACGGGCGGATAATTGATTTTAGCGGAGGACGCGGCTATATCGAAAAAAACTGGGGTTCTGCTTTTCCCTATTCATGGGTATGGGTTCAATGCAACCACTTCTCCGATAAAAGAGCTTCGCTCAGCTGTTCACTGGCTCACATTCCTCTACTTTTTACCAGTTTCAGGGGCTTTTTAATTGGAATGTATGTTGACGATATTTTTTACGAATTTACCACAATTAACCGGAGCAGGGTTGAAGTTGTGCAAACCGGCGCAGATGTAGCTTTACGGGTTGAAAATAACAACCATCTGCTGGTAATAGAGTGTAAAACTAAGAACGATAACTTTATTCTGCTGAATGGACCGCGCGGAGATAAAATGGTTCCGTTAGTGCAGGAAAACCTTCAGGGCGATGTTTATGTTGAGCTTAAGGAAAAATCTTCTGGTAAAACACTTTTTGCCGACAGTGGGAAGTGCGCCGGAGTTGAATACGGAGGCGAGCAAATGCTCGTTTTAAATAAACCTTAAAACTTTATAGGACCTAATTAAGACTTCTAAACCTTTGCATAGTGACAGGCCGCATAATGGCCCTTTTCGATCTCGTGATATTCAGGGATTTTAGCGCTGCAAAGATCTTGGGCAACCGGACATCTGGTATGGAAAACACAACCAGAAGGAGGGTTAACAGGGCTCGGAACTTCGCCTTCTAATATGATCGGTTTGCGGTTGCGTTCTTTTTTAGGATCCGGGATAGGAATTGCCGAAATAAGCGATTTTGTATAGGGATGCATCGGTGCGGCAAAAAGTTCATCACTTACTGCAAGTTCCATAATTTTTCCTAAGTACATTACAGCAATACGATCAGAGATATGGCGCACCATACTCAGATCATGGGCAATAAAAAGATATGTAATACCAAGTTTTTCCTGCAAGTCCTGAAGCAGATTTACCACCTGGGCCTGGATCGAAACATCGAGAGCTGATATAGGTTCATCGCAAACAATAAAATCGGGATAGAGGGCAAGAGTGCGGGCTATATTGATGCGCTGCCGCTGTCCCCCTGAGAATTCATGAGGGTAGCGCGAGGCGTGCCCTTTTTTTAAACCAACAAGATTTATCAGCTCAAAAATACGTTTTCTGATTTGTGAATAGGTCATATTCGTGTGAATGGTCATCGGCTCGGCAATAATTTCAGCAACTTTATGGCGGGGATTAAGCGAAGAATAGGAATCCTGAAAAACAATCTGCATTTTTGTGCGAAATCTACGAAGTTCTTCGGGCCTGAGTAAGTTGAGATTTGTAT
>JAHYJM010000031.1 GCA_019428945.1 Bacillota bacterium
TTTTAATAGCGATGTCACTGCTGCTGATTATTTTTACAACCGGTTGTGGCGGGACTGAAAACGGTGAACCGGCCGTACCGGAAGAACCGGCCGAAAAGATCTTTATAATTGCCCGTGGTACCGATGCTAAAACGCTAGATTGCGGTTATGCATATCATGAAGGTGAAATTGACCTGATGTACCACCTTTATGATGGTTTGGTTAAGTTTAAAGACGATGACAGCCTGGAGATTGAACCAGCCCTGGCGACAGACTGGTCTGTTTCTGAAGACGGGCTTGTTTGGACATTTAATTTGCGTGAAGATGTCAAATTCCATGACGGTACAGACTTTAATGCTGATGCAGTAGAATTCAGCTTCATGCGTATTCTCGATGAAAGTCATCCCTATTATGGGCTTGGAGATCAGGGGTTGGCTTACATGGACTGGCTCCTTTCCGGGGCAATTAAAGAAGTAAGAGCAGCAGGCGATTACACTGTTGAAGTTGAGTTAAATGATGTTTTTGGACCTTTCTTGATGTATATGGGTATTTATTCACAGTTCATCGTCAGCCCGACTGCTGTTGAAACCTACGGCGAAGATTACTTTCAGAATCCTGTTGGCACCGGACCCTTCAAGTTTGATGAGTGGAGACGTGATGAATACGTCCAAATGTCTGTTAATGAAGATTATTGGGGCGAAGTTCCGGCCATCGATACAATTATATGGAAAGTTGTGCCCGATGAATCGACCAGACTGATGGAGCTGCAGGCCGGTAATGTTCATGCAATTAAATCAATATCTCCTGCCCAGCTGGATACTATATTGGCGAGTGATAACCTCGAAATGATGCAGGTAGCAGGTTCGAACCTTTTTTACGCTTCGATCAACCATAAAGCTGAGCCTTTTGATGATGTCAGGGTGCGCAAGGCTTTAATGCATGCAATCAATTTTGATGCGCTTGTAGACAGTGTATATGAAGGTTTGGGAACAAGGGCTATAAATCCTATGCCACCTACACTGCTGGGCTATAATCATGGCATTGAGCCCTATGCTTATGATCCTGATCGTGCTGTTGAACTGTTAACCGAAGCAGGATACCCCAACGGGTTTGATATGGATTTGCATGTATTTGCTGAGTCGAGAGCTTATGTCGGCCGCCCGGTTGATGCTGCAGAAATTTTCAAGAGCGATCTTGCTCAGGTTGGGATTAATGCCAATATTATTGTAAATGAATGGGGCACACACCGCAGCGCTTTAAGAGAATTCAATTATCAGGTTGGTTTTATAGGCTGGTTTGATGTCCCCCATCCGAATAACTTCCTGAACCTGCTTGTATTAAGAGCTGTCGATAACCAATATGAAAATCCTGAACTTAATGCTCTTTCCGATCAGGCCCTTGCTACAAACGATCCCGCTGAGCAGGAAGTGTATTATAAAGAAATGCAGGAAATAATCCTACGTGATGTTGCTCTTGTTCCGATTGCCCACAGCGATTACACGGCAGTTGTACTTGACGGCATCAGCGGTTTCAGGCTTGATTCACTGGGTAATGTGCTGGCCCACAAAGTTAGTTTCTAAACCAGGCAGGGGGCAGGGTGTTGTGCCCTGCCCCCTGTAAACTTAAAGCAAAGAAGGCCTATCAAATGATCAACCTATACAAAGGCGCTGTTTTAATTGACGGTTTGGGTAGAGAACCACTTGAAGATTCGGTTCTTGCAGTAGAAAACGATACTATCGTATTTTCAGGTAAATCATCTTCATACGACGCGCCTGCGGGTGCAAACACCATAAATCTATCCGGTAAAACCGTAATCCCAGGTTTAATTGACTGTCATATCCATATGGACCTGCATGGTATGGCTGACACAAGTGATGAAAATCATGTTGAAGAAAAACTGCGTTCAATCAGAACTGCCTACAATATGAAAAAAACCCTGCAGCAGGGAATAACAACAGTTAGGAATGCAGGCAGTGTTAACCACATTGATTTCGCTGTTAAAAGTGCTGTTGAAGCTGGTTGGTTCGCTGGCCCTCGTATATTTACTTCAGGACAGATCTTAAGCATGACCGCCCAGGGGAACGATTATTTTAAAGGCATGTACAGGGAAGCAGACGGGCCTGATGAAGTGCGCAAAGCTGCCCGCGAGCAGTTAAAGGCCGGTGCAGACTTCCTTAAAGTTATGGCTACAGGGGCTTATATGAACCCCGGAGGAGTACCGGGTGCAGTTCAGTATGGTCTAGATGAGCTAGAAGTAATTGTTGATGAGGCAAATAAACTCGGACTTCGTGTAGCAGCCCATGCCCATGGAGCCCAGGGGATTGTAAATGCTGCCCTGGCAGGAGTGAAAACAATTGAGCACGGTAGTTTTATTGACGAGCGTGGAATTGAATTAATGCTTGAAAAGAATATCTACCTGGTGCCCACTTTTGTCGCCGGTTATCATATATTTAAGAATGCTAAGGAGAGCGGAGTGCCTGACTTTATGATCAAAAAGAACCGAGGTATGAGAAAAGTGCGGGCTGAAAGCATTAAGAGAGCAATAAAGGCAGGCATAAAGGTCGCGTTTGGCTCCGATGCAGGGACCAGCTACAATTGTCATGGTTTGAATGCTATGGAACTTATTCTATGGGTAAAAGAAGGATTCATGACCCCACTGCAGGCTCTGTGTAGCGGTACGCGTATTGCTGCCGAAGCGATTGGAATTGAAGACAGGGTTGGAACTCTTGAAAAAGGTAAACTGGCAGATTTCGTGGTTGTAGAAGGAGATCTTACCACTACACTGGATCCGCTTATTGATAGAATTAAGGCCGTATATAAAGAAGGTAAAGAAGTCTCAATGTTGAATTAAAAAAATGGTCGATCTATCCTCTCACGAACCACATGCTGGAAGGTTTATAAAACATAATAGATAAGGAAGTCATTAGCGGTGAATAATTCCCTGTTTGAGAGAATTAAGGAAAAAGGAGACGAATTGTCTCCCAAACAGGTGCAGCTGGCCAACTACTTAATAAATAATTATAAAACTGCTGCATTCCAGACGATTGCCCAGATGGCGAAGGAATCAAATGTCAGTGAAGCGACAGTTGTAAGGTTGGCGATGTTCCTTGACTACTCTGGTTTTCCAGAGATGCTGGACGACCTGCAGGCGGTGGTGCAGCATGAACTTCAGGCCTTTGAAACAATTCGGCATACCTATAAAGGCGATCAGCTGAAACAGTTGAATATTCTTGAAACAGTTGTTAATAATGATCAGCGGAACATTAACAGACTTTTTGAGAGTGTAACCATAAACGACATAGAAACCACGGTTGATACCATATACAATTCTGATCGGCTTTTTGTAATAGGTTCATATTCATCCGGATACCTGGCACAATATTTTGGCTATAATCTGTCCAAGGTTAAGAAAAATGTAGTTACATTGAGCAGGGACAGTACAGACGCGTTTAATTTTTTTCTCTCCTGCGACAATAAAACCACGGCAGTAATATTCTCTTTTCCACGATACCCCCGCAAAATGCAGTTATTAGGGGAAGCTTTCCGTAATAAAAAGGCTACTGTGATCGGCGTCACAGATAGTATCCTGTCGCCGCTTAAAGCAGTTTCCAATCAGCTTCTGGTAATTCCCCAGCAGTATACCTCATTTACAGATCCCGGCTGTTCAATTATGCTGCTTCTGCAGGCAATTATTATGGAATATATTTCTAGAAATCCGGATGAAACGGAGTATTGCCTGCAGCAGTTTGATGAGTATGTGGATTGCATAAAATTCCTGTAAGGGTTGCGTCTAAATTACCGGATAAAAAAATAACAGGCAGGAAACTGTTCACTGTGTAGGAAAAAATATAAATATAGGTTAGTTTTTATCTGTCAGGGAGGGAGATATGATGGGTTTTCGCGTTGTAGAAAGAGTATTTTCCGAAGAGGAAAATTCTCCGTCAGTCATGATAGCCAATATCTACGGAGAGCCGAGTGTTGAAAAGAACATGAAAAAGATGGAGCAAATCATTGAAATCGCTCACCGGAAAAGGGTTAATATATTAATATTTCCCGAGTTAAGTGTTACAGGTTATATATGGAAAGCAAGTGATCCGGCACCGGTTTGGGATCTGTTGGCTGACGGTGAAAATAATCGCATCGAACCATGGATAAAAAATATACGAAACAGCCTGACTGAGAGTGAAGGCGGGTTAGAATATATTTTTTACAGTAATGTCCGCGAAAAAAATAAAAACTACTACAACTGTACTTTTGTTTTAAACCCCTCATTTGATTATCGCCTCGAGGAATATATCTATGCCAAGGTATTTCTTACTCCAAGCGAAAAAACATTCTTTAAGCAGGGCACTGATAAACGACTTAGTATAGACACCAGGTGGGGTCGATTCGGTTTTTTAATCTGCTACGATCTCTGTTTTGTCGAATTGCCCCGGCAATATGCCTTTATCGATGGGGTTGATGCTATTGTAACCATGGCGGCCTGGCATTCTCAGGCAATCAGGGAATATGAAATGATGAATACGAGAACAGACCATTATTATGGTTTTCTCTGGGATTTAATGAATGCTTCCAAGGCAGCCTATAACCAGGTTTGGAGTCTGGGTTCAAATTGGGTTGGCAGGCATAAAAAGAGCCGTGAATATTTCTGGGGTGGCAGTGGGGTATGGGCTCCTTCAGGAATGAAGCTGCTGCAGGCTTCGAATATAAATGAAGAGTTGTTGATAGTCCGTAACATTGACATTAAAGGACAGCGCGATCGTGAAAAGGATGATTTCAATTATCGCATTGATTTTCGCGAGTTCTACCGCCAGATGAAGTATCCCACTGACTGCATTCACTTTATAGACGAAAAATAGAATGCGATAAAAATCCTTAATATAATTAATTTATCTTTTTTATTTTTCTTTTTTGTCAAGGGCGGCAACATTGTCAATATATTTTTCTACGTTGAATTTAGATTTACTGCCATTATAGCTCATAAAACGAATTTTGCCGAAAACAGGACGCTGGAACCAGGCCCGATCGTGTACCCCGCCTATGCTCCAGGCGATTCCGGCATAGCCGTTCGGATCACGGCCATCAATCGAATATTTGTCATTGAGGTAAATTGCTGTTTTCAGAGCAATGCCAGGGTTTTCGCTCCACTCCAGAATTTTCTTTGCCCAATACATACGCATATATCCATGCATTTTACCCGTGATGACCATCTCCTTCTGAGCAGCGTTCCATAACCGGTCATGTGTAAATGCAGACTCGAATTCATCAGTTGTATAAATATATTCTCGTGGATCATCACTATGTTCGGCCAGGGTTTCAGACGCCCAGCGGGGAAAGCTTTCGATGCTGTCGTAGTTTTTGTTGTAGTGGCAAAAATTGTCTGAGAGCTCACGGCGGACGATTAATTCTTCAAGGAATGAATCAGTATATACACCCGGCGCCTCAGCCTGTCTGACCCAATAAGCGAGACGTTGAGCACTTAACTGGCCAAAATGAAGATATGGGGAGAGGTCTGATTGACCCTTTTTTGTCGGGTCGTTGCGATCAGCTTCATACATGGCAAGCTTGTTTTCAATAAATAACTTCGTCGCTGCAAATGCAGCATTTTCACCGGGGATAAAAGCGATATCTGTCGCCGGCGCTGGGTTAACATCAAGCGTTTTTTCTGCCTCGGCGGGAGTTGCATTCGACGAAATATTCTCAATGAGATATGGGTGTTTGAGTAACAAGGGAAAATCAGAAAAGAATTCTGACAACAGTTTTTTTACCTTCGGTCGAAAAGTGTATGCGGCATATTCCTGTTTAGGTGAAGCTATCCAGCAGGGGATAATATTATGAGCATCAACTTCGAAAAGAGCAGTGTTAATATTTTTCGCAGCTCTTTCTTTCCAGAAAGTATTTATGCGTAGTGGAGAAAAATCGGCGACAAGAACTCCTGCCCTGATTTCATTACAGTAGCGGATGATGCTTTCTTCCGGTTTTCCGTTTAATAGAACAAAGCCGATCTGATATTTCGCCAGCTTGGATTCAATTTCTGACAATCCTTTTAACATGAATCTGTAGTGGTTAACAGTAGCTCCTAAAAAACTGGGTGCAAGGCAAAATACCACAATTAAGGGTGCTTTTAGCTCTAATGCAAGATCCTGGGCATAAATCAAAGCCCAGTTATCCTGGATACGCTGATCGCGACTCATCCAGTAGATAACTGCTCCTTTTTTGATAGGCCTGTCATTTAGGGCCCGGACTCTTCTTTTATCTACTCTATCGTTCATTAGTTCTTCCTGTTCAACTATTCTATTTTTATATGATTCGCTCAGGTAAAGGTGTAACCTACGACTCTCGACACATCTTTTCTATATATTCAAGTGTATAACTTTGCTCAATTATGTGAAATAATAAGCCCCATTTTCCGTCAACCGGTAGCTTTTACTACCAGGCACATTGTCTGGAACGCCATATTTTAAAGCAGTAAATCAGCTGAAGGTGGCCAGTCCGTCTCTTTAACCGAATTTGTTTCAAGTCAATTATCTCAATTGAAACCTTTAATGTAAAGGTTTCAAAATAATATAAAAATTAACGATTGACAGTTGATTGTGGTGCAGGTACAATTAACTTGTACAAGAGTATATATAAACCTGTACGAAATGGCAAACTCGCCGAAAGACGGGGACGCAAAGCAAAAGGGCCTAAAGCTCAGAAGAGCTATGGTTGCCTGGCTACCGAAACGGTTTTTTTGTTGTTCATTAAGTGGAGAAAAGTGGAGGAAATACCAGTAATACCCCGGTTGAGAACGAAGGCTTAGCCGGACCTAAAAAAACCTGACCGACAAAGGCAAACCTGTCGAAAGACGGGGACGCAAAGCAAAGGGTCTAAAGCTCGATAGGGCCATGACCGCCTGGCTGCCGAAACAGGAAACTGTTTTACTATTGTCGGTCCCTCTGAAGGAGGGACTTTTTGATGAGAAAGAAATTGGCATGGGTAAAAAGTTTAGCAGTGACATTATTAGTAACAGCATTGATGAGTGGAGCAGGATTTTATTTCTTTTCCGGAACAGATATTGAGCAGTTAAATACCGGCAATGTGGATGCCTTCAGTTATGATAGCGCAAATGTAAGTTATTCCGCTCTGGTGGAAAAAATATTTGTGCCTGAAAATAACACAGTGACAACAATTGAGAACGAAAAAGATGCTCCGGTTACGGAAGCACCGCCAGCAGCAATCAATGAGCCTGCAGAAATTAATACAGCAGCTGCTGTTGTCAGTGAGTCTGCTAAAATAGATACGGCGGTTGCTAATGCGGTTGAAGAAAAAACCGAAGCGCCGGCTGCAGCTCCTGCAGTAGTCGAAGAAACAGTTGCTGCTGCAACCAGCCAGCCTGTTGTAACAACAGCTCCTGTTACCTACTCTTGGGGAAACACCGGCAATTATACCTTTCGCATGGAAGTAAAAGTAACAAACAATGGGTCAGAAACTTCCCGCGGTGTAACAGTATCAGTTCCCCTGCTCGAAAACAGTTCGCCTTATCAAACAACGAGTTTGAAATCAACCAACTATGATATAGTATCAAGTTCAGGCAGAGTCAGCACTTTCAGTCTGGGAGATCTTGCCCCGGGCGAAAGCAAAACTGTTACTGCCGATTTTAATGTAAGCGTGCGTACTGTCTCAATTGATTCAACTAATGAGACTGTTGAAGATGCCCGTAAAATTTATGAAAGATATGCCGGTTCAGGCAACTGCCGCGAACTGGCTTTGGGCTTTATCACAGAAGCACGCGCACAGGGTATAAATGCCCGCGAAGTGATCGGGTTTGCCCGTCCGCAACGTGGAGCAATGACCTCTGGTTCACTTCAGGGTGCCCGTCACAGCTGGGCTGAATTTTATGTTGATGGACTTGGCTGGGTGCCTGTTGATCTCACCTTTCAATATTTTGGAGGATTTCCGCATACCTCTCATATTGTTGAGAGTTACAGTGACCAGTCAATCAAGGTTAATTTCACTGGCGGAAGCCTTGGCGCAACATGGATTAATGCTATCCTTTAATGCATCCCTCCTTCAAATGATTTAAGAGATGCATTGTTAACCAGAGAAAAGCCCCGGTCCTCCACTACCGGGGTCTTTCTCTGTACATAATTTATTTGATAGCGATTACATTAAAGGGTAGAATATAAATATCTGTCAGGTTTGTATGGGAAAATCATGAGAATCATGGGAGGGTTTATGAAAAAAGAACAGCTGAAGCCTGAAAAAGCTTATAAGAACCTGGAGTTTTTAAACAGTTCAGATGCCCGCACATTAAGAATTCTGGCTGAGTTTCTTGAACCGATGCAGCGTTTCAAAGCTGAAAAAGTATGCGATACCATCGTTTTTTTTGGTTCTGCGAGAACAAAAAATCTTAAAGATGCTCAGCGCAATCTTCAAAGAATTGAACAAAGTATGGTTGGTAAAGTTTCAACAGCAAGTTCAGTTTCTGATGATGAACTTGAGTATGCCAGAAACCAGGTTTTTCTTGCCCAATACTATGAGGATGCAGTTGAGTTAGCCAGACGTCTTACTGAGTGGTCGAGTAATCTTGATTCAACCCATCGCTTTGTAATATCTTCAGGCGGTGGACCGGGGATGATGGAAGCTGCTAACAAAGGGGCTGTAGAAGGCGGAGGCAAATCAATTGGTTTAAATATTAGCATTCCAACTGAACAGTATTCCAACCCTTATATAACTCCGGAGCTTAATTTTGAATTTCATTACTTTTTCATGCGCAAATTCTGGTTTATCTATCTGGCCAAAGCGCTGGTAATCTTTCCGGGCGGCTTTGGCACCTTAGATGAGCTGTTTGAAGTGCTTACCCTGATCCAGACCGAAAAGGTGCAGAAAAAAATGCCTATAATAATCTATGGTAAAAAGTACTGGGATCAAATTCTTAATCTTGACAATATGGCAAAATTCGGAGTTATTGATAAAGAAGATCTGGATCTTATTCACTTCTGTGACAGTGTCGATGGCGCTTTTAATTATTTAACTTCAGAGTTGACACGACTGTATATTGAAACTGAATAACTCTATTATTAACCGGGATAAAGGCCTGTCAGCCAGTGAATTTTAATATCCGGTAATTTTGTATTAAATGCTTCAGAAATACCTGTCTTCTGCAATCGGGAGGGCAAGAAGCATATTAAAGGGAGGTTGGCAGATGCAGGATGTTCAGGGAATCAGAATTGGCAAGAGAACTTTTATAACCTCGGCGTTAATTATTCTCAGTCTCATGATCATATCAGGTATTATGACAAGATTAATCCCTTCGGGCAGTTATGAACGATTTCACATCAACGGCATGGTTACGATTAACCCCGATTCATTTCAGTACGTGGATAAGGTGATTTTTCCTGTATACCGTTGGTTTACAGCCCCTTTTGAAGTCCTATTCTCTGAGAATGCGCCTGTTATTATTGTATTAATCTTGCTGATCACTTTCATCGGTGGCGGGTATGAAATTTTAAACCGTATCGGGGTATTCAGAGAAATCATAACAAAGATTGTAAATCGATATGGATCAAAACGTTACCTGCTGATCGCTGCCGTTTCAATCGTTTTTATGTTCTTCGGCTCCTTTCTGGGGATGTTTGAGGAAATTGTCGCCTTGATTCCTATCGTAGTCATTTTATCCTATACCATGGGGTGGGATGCTCTACTGGGTCTTGGTTTGAGCCTGCTTTCCACATGCTTTGGATTTGCTGTGGCTGTATCAAATCCTTACACGGTTGGTATTGCCCAGAAATTAGCAGGCCTGCCGGTTTTTTCAGGGATCTCCTTTCGGATTATCGTCTTTATTGTGCTTTATACTATTCTATATATTTTTCTTGTCACTTATGCAAAAAAGCTTGATCGTAACCAGGCGTTATCATCTGTATTTGAAGAGGACAGAGAAAACCGCGAGCTTTACAATATTAACAAAAACTCCGGTAGTTTAAATGTGGGTGGAGATTCACTGACACCTTTGGAGACAGCCGGTATAAAGAAAGCGACCACCTGGTTTCTGGGTTGTGTGGGCGCTATATTAATTGTTATTGCAATGTCGACAATAGTTGAAGGTTTCTCTGATTTCTCAATGCCGGCTATAGCATTGATCTACCTTGCAGCTGGAATCGGCGCCGGATTCCGGGGCGGGCTTACAGGCAGGGAGGTGCTTTCGAGCTTTGGCAAAGGGATAGCCGGAATTGCTCCGGGTATAATTCTTATTTTAATGGCAATGAGTGTTAATTATATCATTACCCGCGGTGGTGTGATGGACACAATAATCTATCGCGCTTCCGGTTTAATTTCCGATGAAGCACCGATTGTCTCATCTTATATCATTTACGGCCTGGTGCTCGCAGTTAACTTTTTTATTGGTTCAGCATCAGCTAAAGCAATGCTGCTGATACCAATTATTACTCCACTTGCAGATTTGATCGGCCTGACGCGCCAGACCATGGTTCTGGCATTCTGTTTTGGCGATGGTTTTTCTAATGTCCTCTATCCAACCAACCCGGTTCTGCTGATAGCACTTGGGTTAACGACTGTAAGCTATATTAAATGGTTTAAGTGGATCATATTTCTTCAGCTCTTTGTGCTGCTGATAACCGCTGTATTCCTGGCTATAGCAGTGATGATCGGGTTCGGGCCTTTTTAACAGAAACGGTGGTTCAAAATATAAAAACGGAGATGTTGTGTTTATGTCAGGTGTGATCCTGCGTGCTGTTAAAGAAAATGATTTCCAGTCGATAGTTAAGCTTAATGCAAATGAAGTTGAAAATACCAGCGTAATGGATATTGAACGGATTCGATTTCTTGATGAGATTTCTGATTACCATAAAATTGCTATTTGCGATGGGAACATAACAGCATTTCTATTAGCCATGAGAAGTAGCGCGCCATATATAAATGAAAATTTTCGCTGGTTTTCAAACCGTTATAAATCATTCCTGTATATAGACAGAATCGTTGTCGCTGAAGGCTACAAAGGCAGGGGAATTGGCTCTCTTTTATACAGGGATATATTTAATTATGCCGCAAATAAAAACATAACTTATATTGCCTGTGAAATTAATTCAGCTCCACCCAATAAACCTTCGCAGGAATTCCACACCGGACATGGTTTTAAAGAAGTTGGCAGACAGTGGCTTGAGGACGGCAAAAAACAGGTTTCCATGCAAATAAAAGCAGGGATTAGAGATTTGTCTTAATAATAGCAGGGGAGGATAAAAGCATGAGTAATTACATGGTAAATAACCAGGCTGAGGATTCTTATGTGTTTATGACAGAGGGAATCAGGCGCAATACGCTTGTAAATGGCGATAACACAGTCATCTGCAAGTTCAAGCTGGACGGGGGGACTGAACTGCCCTTACACAGCCACCCATACGAGCAGACAGGCTATCTTCTCTTAGGTAAACTGCAGTTTACGATAGATGGAAACAAGCATGAGGTAAACACCGGAGACAGTTGGTGTATTAAAACTGATATTGAGCACAGTGCAAATGTAGTTGAAGATACCGTTTTGATAGAAGTATTTTCGCCAGTCAGGGAAGATTACTTATAGATTTTCCGGTTTTGCCTGTTGAATGCTGTTGGTTCTTTTTTCCTTGAGGAGCTCTTCGAGCTTGAGTTCCAGTTCTTCACGCTCCCGAAACATGGCTGGCTTGGGGGAATGCAGTGGCCAGCGATTCCTGATATCTTCAAGTTTTGCTTTTACAGTGGCGATTTCTCTGTCAACATTATCCATGATGCTTTACCTTTCTTAAATGAATACCTTATTAATGTTATCAACTGGTCCGAAGACGACAAGCCGCCCACTATTCTGCAATACCAAGTCAAGTGCCGGTTCTATCACTTTATTATTGCGGACAATGCAAATTATTTTAAAGTCTCCTGCACTTTTTCCCGTTAACTAGTGAAATGACCGATCTTCTTATCGGGATAAAGGACTTCCTTCAGTGGTTTCAATAATAAATTCTCTTTTCAGAAGTGTTCTTGAATATTTACAGGTTGTTTAATATTATATCACACAATCAAAGCCCCTTTATTAAGGACCTGCAGCTCTTTTCACTATAATTGAGGGACGGTAAAGGGTTATTCTCCTGAAAATAGAAGTAATATAGTAACCATTCGGATCAGCGGCGGCAGAGAGGAGTGCTGAAATGGATAAAAATGATAAGAGCAAACCTTCCAACAGGGTAATCATTGTTTCTAACCGCTTACCTGTAAGCGTTGCAAGAAATAATGGAAATTTAAACATTACGCCCAGTGTGGGTGGTCTGGCTACAGGTCTCTCATCATTTCATCGCGACAGTAACGGTTTATGGGTTGGCTGGCCGGGGGTTGATCCGGTTAACAGCGAAGAAAAAAAGGCTATGGAAAATACCTTGCGAAATGACTTCAGCTGTTTGCCCGTATATCTGTCAGCTTATGATCTGAAAAAGTATTATTATGGTTTCAGCAACAGAACCCTATGGCCCCTGTTCCATTACTTTACCACTTACAGCACATATGAGAAATCTGAGTGGAAAGCTTACCGTAAAGTCAATCAGTTATTCTGCAGTCGGCTTTTAGAAGTGCTGGAACCGGGCGATATAGTCTGGGTTCATGACTATCATTTACTGCTATTACCTGATATGCTGCGTCAGGAGAATGTTGATAATGCTATTGGTTTGTTTCTGCATATACCATTTCCATCGATGGAGATTTTTCGCTACCTGCCCTGGCGGGAAGAGATTCTGCGGGGCATGCTTGGCGCCGATTTGATCGGTTTCCATACATATGATTATACAAGGCATTTTTTAAGTTGTGTCCTGCGTATATTGGGTAGAGAGCAGGAATATGGACAGGTTGTAGCCGGTAACAGGTTGGTTAAAGCCGATACTTTTCCCATGGGTATAGATGCCCGAAAGTATTCTGATGCTGTAAATTTACCATCAGTGATCAGCGAGAAAGAAACATTGAGGGATAAGCTGAAAACAGAAAAGATCATACTGTCTGTCGACAGGCTCGATTTTTCTAAAGGAATTCCTGAAAGACTAAGGGCTTTTGAACTTTTTTTAGAGAAGTACCCTAAATGGCGCAATAAAATTACTTTTATTATGCTTTGCGTTCCTTCCCGCACTAAGGTTGAACAGTACCAGCTCTTAAAGCGCGAGATTGACGAGCTTGTCGGCAGGATTAACGGGCGCTTTGCCCGTCCGGGTTGGCTGCCCATATTGTATATGTATAGATCTGTCCCTTTTAATGAGCTTATTGCTCTCTATAGTGAAGCAGATCTTGCTCTGGTAACTCCCCTGCGGGATGGCATGAACCTGGTTGCCAAGGAATACCTGGCCTGCCATAGTAAAATGGGAAACGGAGCCCTGGTGTTAAGTGAAACAGCCGGCGCTGCAGCTGAACTTGGGGAAGCGATTATTGTAAATCCCAATGATATGGAAATGATTGCCGACGCTATCGCTCAGGGGCTTGATATGACCTTGACAGAGAAGAAAGCAGCCATCAGTTTCATGTCCCGCCGCATAGAGAAATATGATATTTTTCGTTGGGCAGAAGACTTCATTGAACATCTGTCACATATCAGGGGGCTTCATGATTTAAACAAGCAGCGTTTTCTTAACAAAGATTTGCAGGGTGTTATGCGAGACAGTTATAAAAAGGCAGAAAAAAGGTTGATATTGCTCGATTATGATGGCACCCTGGTATCACTAAAGAAAAAACCTGAGTTGGCCAAACCGCCGGCCGAACTGCTGCACCTGCTATCCAACATCAAAGGCGATCCAAAGAACACTGTGGTAATAATTAGTGGCAGGGACAGAGAATGCCTCTCAGAGTGGATGGGTGAAAGTGGTGTTGATTTGGTCGCTGAACATGGAACATGGCTTTTTGAGGCAGACTTGGATAAATGGTGGATCAAGGAAGAAGGACTTGCCGAAGAATGGAAAAAGAATTTTTATCCCATCCTTGAAATGTTTAGCGAAAGGACTCCCGGATCTTTTGTTGAGGAAAAAACATATGCTCTGGTTTGGCACTACCGAAAAGCCGAACCGGAACTCGGAGATCATCGGGCTAAAGAATTAATGGATGCGCTGCACGATATGCTTTCCGGTACAGCTTTACAGGTGTTACGTGGCAGCAAAGTTGTTGAAATAAAACCGGCAGGCGTTAACAAGGGTAAAGCAGCAATGTATTGGCTTGGTAAAGAGAAGAAATGGGATTTCATCCTGGCCATGGGTGATGATTGGACGGATGAAGATATCTTTGCAGTGGTGCCGGAAAATACCTGGAGTATTAGAGTTGGTTTTAAACCATATACCAAGGCAAATTACTTTATGGAATCACCGGTAGAGGTTATATCCTTGTTAAGATCACTTGCCGACATAAAAGATTAATCCTTTCTCGGTCATGGCTCTTATGCGGAGGCTGCTGGTTTCGATCAAAAAGTATTGGATTTTTTAAAGGCATAACCTGTTTTATAAACTGTTATCTGCAGGTCTTTTAACGGTAAAAAGTTTGGTTTATTTCACTTGAGCTTATACTTCCATCAGCATGATGTTTTTTTATAAATGTTCCTGCTTCAATTTCTTTAAAAGCATGAGATAATTCTTTGGCGGTATTCATTACTATCGGTCCGCCCCAGGTAATTGGCTCGTGCAAGGGTTTACCGGAAAATAACAGGAATAGTAGCTCTTCATTACCAGCTTCCAGACTGAGTTCGTCCCCCTTACCGAAAAGAACCGCATGCCTGGCATTTATAAGACGTTCTGGACCAGCTTTGATATTAACTGAACCTTTAATTATATAAATGAACAGGGTATCAGTCGGTTCAGTAATGAATGAAAAGCTTTCCCCTGCTTTCACCGAAACCTCCAGAAATGTGGGTTTTACTGTTATCTCTTCCATGGGACCTTTCGTATTTTCGTATTCGCCGGCAACAATTCTAATAGTGCTTCGATCCTTTTCTACCTTTGGGATATCACTTCTGGTAAAATCCCGGTACCTGGGGGCAGTCATTTTATGCTTGGCCGGTAGGTTAACCCAAAGCTGCACTCCCAGCATCTTAGGTCTTGCAATCGGCATTTCCTGATGAATTATACCGCTTCCTGCAGTCATCCATTGGCAGCCGCCATCTTTGATTACTCCTGAATTACCCAGGCTGTCCCCATGCTGTATTTCACCTTCAAGCAGGTAAGTTACTGTTTCAATTCCGCGGTGAGGGTGCCAGGGAAAACCTTTTGTATATTTTTCTGGGTTATCGTGATCAAATGCATCAAGCATTAAAAATGGGTCAAAATCATATACATCAGGTTTGCCTATTACCCGGACTAGTTCAACTCCCGCACCGTCAGTTTTTACTTCACCTGTAACAACACGCGCAATTCTCCTTAACATTATAGTCACGCCTTCCTTTAAGATATTTATCTACTATGCCTATCTATATTATAGCATTATATCTTTACTCGATGCATCTGAGTATATAGATTGCATTTTTATTAAGTTAAAATATTTAAGATAAAACAGCATCTTCTTAAATATTAGCAGGTATAATTTATTCTTAGTTGAATAATTACACTAAACATCACAGCGTTTTTTCTATCCGGATAGTGTATTCGCTGGGTATGCGTCTAACCCCCGGAAAGTAAGCTTGAGCGAAGTTTAATCAGGTTCTTTAAAATAACCGTAACCAGAGGAGGTGGTAACATGAACGAAAAGCTTGGAAGAAAAATCAAGGAAATACGAACTTCAAAAGGGCTCAAACTTAAAGATTTAAGCGAAAAGACAAGCCTGTCAATCGGATTTCTTTCTCTGATTGAAAGGGGACTTACTTCTGCAGGGCTGGCTTCGCTGCAGAGTATAGCAGATGCGCTCGAAGTTGATATAACATACTTTTTGAATGCATGGAGTAAAAGTGGTAAGAAAAGAGTTCTTCGCAGCTATGAACATGAAGCATTTAGAATAGATGATTCAAATTTTGTATATTTCAGCCTGGCCGGTGATTTTGACAATAAAATAATTGACCCGTTAATAGTGCTTCTTCTTCCTGGTGAGTCGAGAGAAAAAGTTCTCCCTTATCTTCACCAGGGGGAAGAGTTCATTTATGTTCTCGAAGGGGTACTGACTTTTTTAGTTGAAGATAAAGAATATGAAATGAATCCTGGTGATTCAATCCATATTCCTTCAACGGTTCCCCATAACTGGGCCAACCTGACGAGCAAGCTGGTGAAGGCCCTTTGTGTGGTTTCACCGAGAATACTATAGCCAGAGGTATTTTAAATTTAACAAGTCTAGATTATGCACAACTGATATTGATCGTATTTATATGTATGTACAAATATAGTGGAGGTTGTTTTATGGATTCAGCTTTTATTAAAAGGCGAAAAAGAATACTTGAGCATATTGTTGAAAAAGGTATGGATAAAGCTGTTATAATCAACCCTCAGAATATATGTTACCTGACCGGGATTAGGGTTGTTCCCTATGAACGTTTATTTTTGCTAATCATTGATGCCGTGAGTGAAAGCTGCAGTTTTGTTATGCCAAATGTAGATAAGGAATTACCTCTGGACCCTTCAGTTAACAAGCTTTTGTATGTAGATGAGGACGATCCTGCGGATGTTCTTAAAGAAACCCTGGGTGATTTTAATGTGCTGGGCGTGGAAATGGGGAAAATAACCCTCGATCTATACAACAAGATCAGAAACTGCAGCCATGCTGTGGAAATGCAGGATGTGGGGCAGGCGTTAACTCAGCTTCGGCTTCATAAAGATATAGAAGAAATAGATCTAATCAGGACGGCAGTATCATATAGTGATCAGGTCTTTAATGAGATCGCTGCGAAGATTAAACCGGGCATAACAGAAAAAGCAATTCTTGCTGATATATTTAATATGATTTCAGCAAAAGAAGGCGCTGTAACCAACCCGTTTATAATACAGGCATTGTGCGGAGAACATACTGCCAGCCCGCATGGGGAGCCCGGAGACAGAAAGCTTGAAAAGGGTGATCCGCTGACAATTGATTTCAGCGTTTGTTATGCATATTATTGGTCAGACTGTACCCGAACCTTTTTCCTTGGGCAGCCTGATCCGCGGATGGAAATAATCTATAAAATAAATCTTGCCGCCCAGGAAAAAGCGTTCGGAAAAATTAAACCGGGGGTTAAGATTAAAGAACTTGACATTGCAGCTCGATCTTTTGTTGAGAAAGCAGGATATGGTAAATACTATCTGCACAGAACCGGACACGGTATAGGTCTTGATGTTCACGAACTGCCTAATTTACACAGCGTCAATGAAGAATACCTTGAAGAGGGGATGACTTTTACGGTTGAGCCTGGTATCTACGTTCCCGGGCTGGGTGGAGTGCGGATTGAAGATAATGTATTGGTGACCGCCGACGGAGTAGAAATATTAAGCCGTTACCCAAAAGAATTCAGCTCCATGATTCTTTAACTCTATTCCTCAAACAAAAAAGAATAAAACCAGCCGCGAAGATAACCCCCATCAAAACCAGGAAATAAAAAAGGTCAGAATAAGTTGTTTAATCCATCAAGATGATGAGTTTATTTGATTTGGGAGTAAACTTCATTTAAAATCATACCTGAGGCTGACAACTCAATCTTATAAGGATTTCTGCCTGAGATAAAGAATGAATGGTTGCGGCTTGTTGCATTTCCCGGGAAATAGTGGTTTAATTAAGTTCTGCCACCTGGCTGTGGTAAACAGGAATAACAAAGAAGATGGGAACGGTGAATTGTTTGGTTGATAAAACTCAGGGGCATCTGCGAAATATTGCAATTATAGCCCATGTTGATCATGGTAAAACCACCCTGGTAGACGGTTTATTGCGACAGTCTGGAATTTTTCGTGAAAATGAACGAGTAGTTGATAGAGTAATGGATTCAAATGATCTTGAAAGAGAACGCGGTATAACTATACTCTCTAAAAATACGGCTGTTCATTACGGGAGCACTAAAATTAATATTGTTGATACACCCGGTCATGCTGATTTTGGCGGTGAAGTAGAACGGGTGCTAAGAATGGTTGACGGTGCCCTTTTACTGGTAGACGCTTTTGAAGGACCGATGGCTCAAACAAAATTTGTGCTTCGCAAAGCGCTTGAGGTTGGACTGCGTATAATTGTTGTTATCAACAAAATAGACCGGCCAGATGCCCGCTCTGAAGAAGTGCTTAATGAGGTATTTGATCTTTTCGTCGAGCTTGAAGCAGCCGACTGGCAGCTCGATTTTCCTGTAATCTACGCTGATGCCAGAAAAGGTATTGCAGTAACTGATCCGAACGAAAAAGGCATTAATCTGCAGCCGCTATTCGAACTTATAACCGCAGAAATTCCACCGCCGGTAGCTGACCCCGAAGGGAGCCTGCAGCTGCAGATCAATACGCTTGATTATGATGACTACGTCGGAAGAATTGCTATCGGACGCATCCGCACCGGTTGTCTTGAAGCAGGTAGGCAAATCGCGCTGTGTAAACAGGATAAAAAGGTAGAAGTTATAAAAATAGGCAAAATATGGACTTATGAAGGCCTTAAACGGAAAGAAACAACACAGGCAGAGGCCGGTGATATTGTTGCTGTTGCAGGTTTGGGACAAGTTAATATAGGTGAAACAGTTTGCGATCCTGAATACCCCCAGCCGATGCCGCTGCTTGCCGTTGATGAGCCAACCCTGACCATGAATTTCATGGTCAATGACAGTCCTTTTGCAGGTCGTGAAGGCAAATATGTTACTTCGCGGCAGCTGCGTTCCCGCCTTTGGAAAGAGGCAGAAACAAATGTCAGCCTCAAAGTGTCTGAAACTGAATCACCCGATTCCTTTGAAGTATCCGGTCGTGGCGAACTTCATCTTGGTATATTAATCGAAACTATGAGGCGCGAAGGCTATGAACTCCAGATTTCAAAGCCTAAACCAATTCTAAAAACTATTGACGGTAAATTATGCGAACCCTATGAAAGATTGTTCCTGAATGTACCCGAGGTATACTCGGGCAGGGTCATAGAAAACCTGGGCGGTCGTTTTGGCGACATGCAAAATTTAATGCCAGCGGGAGAAAACAATGTTAAACTTGAGTTTTTAATACCGGCCCGGGGTTTGATCGGGTTTCGTTCTGAACTTCTGACTGATACCAGAGGTGAAGGTATAATGCATCATCTCTTTAGCCATTACGGTCCCTGGAAGGGTGAACTGCCGGGACGAAGACGAGGAGTACTGGTTGCATTTGAAAGCGGTGAAGCCACACCATATGGTATCCATAATGTTGAAGATCGTGGTATGTTTTTCATAAATCCCAATACTCAGGTTTATGCCGGCATGATCGTTGGTGAACATACCAGGGAAAATGATCTCGATGTAAATGTATGCAAGAAAAAACACCTGACCAATATTCGTTCCAGCAGCGCCGATGATGCAATTAGGCTTGCGCCAGCGGTTTTGTACACACTGGAGCGGGCTATGGAATATATCGAAGATGATGAACTTGTCGAGGTAACTCCATCAGAAATCCGTATGCGTAAAAAAATTCTTGACCGCAATAAGCGTGAAAGGTCAGTAAAACGAGGTTGATTTACTTTTTCTTATCCTGACAGGCACATAAAATATTAGGTAAAATAAATTTATGTATCAGATGTTAAATGAGCAAAATGAACATGTCTGAAAAAACTTTCAGCAACCCGCTTGATCCTGTTGTTATTTTAGGCAGAGAAGAGCGGGTTTCTATTGTAAAACCTGCTTTTTAAGTAGAGGGTGCTTTGGCATTAACTCTATTCCGCCTTTTTAATAAAATTGGCGCCTCGTAACGAAATCCTATACCATTTTCTTCACAGACATATTGCATGACGTAAATAATTATTTCGTTTTCCCTTTATTCATGGAAGCGGTCAGTCCAGTATAGCATTTGCCCGTTGTGATTGCTTTGTCAAATTAAAGGAGTTTATATCTATCTGGTAGAAATAGAGGTGCATAGCAGCAAGTAGTTCAAAACAGATGGAGCAGATAATGTTTTAAGGAGGCAGTAGGTTTCATGGATGATGTTACCGGTAAAAAGGTTTACGAGCCTGATAATATTGTATGGCAGTTCAGGGAGAAAGAAAGTGATGATGCCCCGTGGGGACCACACAAAACCCCGGTAAATATTGAAATTCCCGGCATAAAGATATCACTTGAACAGCGGGCAACAGGTTTTTTATATCGCCGTCAATCAGCAGAGGGAACAATAGAAAAACTTGTTTTAACAAAAAAGGGCCAGGTATTTATGAGCCCTGTTGAACCGATGCATAAACCGGTAAAAGTAAGCAGCCATATACTGATAGATTTTAAATGGCCTGTTATTGTGGAACCACAATCTACAAAAAGTATATTTGTTTCATTTCCCCTCGAAATTGCGATCGCCGTTGGCAGGAGGGAGTCAGAAGAAAACATCATCGATATATTCACGACATGCAAGAGCAAACATACATTATATGGAACAGTTAAAGACGGGCTAATATGTAAATATTGGCAGAGTGACGTTTATGAATCTTTTCCTGACTTCGATCCTATGGAACTAGGTGTAATGCAGATAGAAATTCAAAACCCGACTGCTAATTGGGCTGAAGTAGGAAAAGCTGTATTCAGTGCGCAGGGAATGAAAATATATTTCGGACCACAACAGGTTACTTTAAATGCGTTGATGAAGATCATCAGTGAAAGTGACGCAGAAACCAGCTTTATTGACAGTCCTTTAAAAGCCGGGCTAAAACCGGCTTTTGAGCAATTTAGTACCAGGCTCCTGACGCAGCAGGGAAAAACTCTGATGGAGGAGGGTTACTAAATGTTTGAATGGCTCAATAATGAAGTTTATGGAACTGTAACCTGGTTGAATCTGATCATCGCGACATTTAT
>JAHYJM010000166.1 GCA_019428945.1 Bacillota bacterium
GAGTTAAAATAGTTGTAAGGAGTGATCTAATTGACCCACCATGATAAACATGATTTAGCTTTAGAAAATATTCACCCACCCTGCCAGTCAGCCTGCCCGCTGCACCAGGGTTGCCGCGATTACCTGCTTGCTATTGCTACCGGCGATTTTGACGGTGCGCTTTCGGTAATCAAGGAAACAAACCCCCTGCCATTTGTCTGCGGCACTATCTGCGCCCACCATTGTGAAGACGAATGCCGCCGCAACGATGTTGATAAGCCTCCCTCGATCAGGGCTTTGAAACGTTTTGCGGTTGAATACGGCAAGGCGAAAATACAGCCCCCTGCCGATGGACCAAAAGTGAGCGGAAAAGTTGCTGTTATAGGTGCAGGGCCGGCCGGACTGACCGCAGCTTATGATCTCACCCGAATGGGTGCAGATGTAACTGTTTTTGATCGTGAAAATGCAGCCGGTGGAGCAGTTCGCCATTACATTCCCCTTTACCGTTTGCCCGATGAAGCTGTAGATCAGGATATCGAAGAAATTGCCGAGCAGGGTGTGAAATTTAAATACGGGGTTGCGCTTGGCAAAGATATCTCAATTGAAAAGCTTGAAAAAGAAGGCTACCAGGCTATACTTCTGGCTATGGGGTTACCCGTCAGCCGCGGGCTTAATATTCCCGGCGCTGAAGGTGACGGTGTTTTAAACGCCCTGCCATTTCTGCAAGCTGTAAAGCGGGATGGTTTTAAATTTGAAGGAAGTCCTACCGTTGTGGTCATTGGTGGCGGTAACGTCGCCATGGATGTTGCCCGTTCTGCGGTTAGAGCAGGTGCCGGAAAAGTTAAATTATCCTGCCTGGAATGTGACGAAGAGATGCCTGCATTCGACTGGGAAATTGAAGAAGCCAGGGAAGAGGGCGTGGAGATTAATACATCCTGGGGCCCTAAAGCTATTATCAGGGAAAATGGTAATATCACAGGGCTTGAAGTTATTGAATGTTCCTGTGTCTTTGATGACGAAGGCCGTTTTAACCCTACGATGAATGAAGATAATAAAGAAGTTCTGGCCGGCGATATTGTCATTTTTGCGATCGGTCAGGGCGGGGATCCGGAGCCGGTGCGTGGAGAAATTGATATAGATGATCGCGGGCGTGTCGTTTTTAACGAACGCTCAATGACTACCAGCCGCAAAGGTGTTTTCGGATGCGGTGAAATGATGATAGGACCGGGTTCTGCGGTTAAGGCAATGGCTAACGGCCGTGTAGCTGCCCAGGCTATGGCAAGGTATTTGGAAGGGGCTCCCTTTGACAGTGCTGAACTTGCAGAAGTGCCGGTGCTCGACAAACTTGATGAAAAAGTAGTGGGCGAAATCGACAAGTGCGAACGCCTGGCTGTTCCAATGATGAGCCCGGAAGAGAGAGCGCGTCATTTTAAGCAGGCTGAACTCGGCTATGATCTTGAAACAGCTATTCGTGAAGCGAGGCGCTGTCTCACATGTGCTGCCGGAGCATGCCAGGATGAAGACCTTTGTGTTCACTGCCTCACCTGTGTGCGTATCTGCCCCTATAACGTACCGATAATAAATGAGGAGGGGAAAGTAACTGTTCGCAATGAGCAGTGCCAGGCATGTGGCCTTTGTCTCAGTGCTTGCCCGGTATACGCAATTAAATTTAGGGCTCCCTACGTAGAGAACGCTGTAAATTCTATTGAACCTGAAGTGCAGAAAGCGCTGGCAAAACGTAACGGTGAGCCGGTTATGCTGGCTGTAACCTGTGCTTACGGAGCGTACGCCATGCCTGAATTCGTTAATAAAGAGCATAAAAATGTTGCAGTAGTCCGTTACCCCTGTGTCGGAAAACTTGATTCGCTTCATCTGCTTAAGGCATTCGAGCTTGGAGTAGATGGTGTAGTAGTGGTAGGCTGCAGCGAGAGTGAAAAGTTTGATTGTCAGTATAAAGAAATTGCCTCATGGACCGAGAAGCGGGTTGGTCATACCTGTGATCTGCTTGAATCTCTTGGTATGGAACGTGAGAAGGTTACATTTACCGAACTGGCCGGAGACGAGATTGATAAATTTGATCAGGTAATTGCCGAGGCTGCAGAAAAACTGAAATAAGCAGCTGCGGGGAGTTAGCTAAATTAATATTCTGCCCCCGGTATTGCAATATACCGGGGGTTATTTTATCCGTTTTTCAACTAAACCTATTTAAATAGTATGTTTTTTCTTAAATAGCTGGAAACAGGCAGGATTGAAGCCAGGCCTGTCGAATAAAATATAAAGCAGTTTCCGAAAGACTCACTTGTCAGGGGAGACCCAGTTCTGGCAGTATGAAATATTCTGCTTGTGAAAATTGCTCGGGATCACCTCGTCTCTTTTGAGATGGGGTTTTGTTATCTTTATGAGGGCAGGGATAGAAGATGGCACAGGGAATTGCAGAGGAAATAATTGATGAAATAAGACAGCACACCGATTTGGTGGCCTTGGTTGGAGAATATCTCAAGCTGGAGCGAAGAGGCAAGAATATGGTTGGTCTCTGTCCATTTCACAATGAAAAAACGCCTTCTTTTACAGTTTCTCCGGAAAAACAGTTATATCACTGCTTTGGTTGTGGTGCATCAGGTAATGCTTTCAGTTTGATTATGCAGATGGAAAAACTCACTTTTCCGGAAGCGGCAAAATTATTGGCCAG
>JAHYJM010000032.1 GCA_019428945.1 Bacillota bacterium
CCCCTGTTTCCGCCTTGGCCATATTTTCCGCCAGGCGAGGGAAAGCATGATTATTGTAAATGCTCACCGGGTTAACCAGGGTGAAATGCCCTATCTCAATGTGAAAAATAAAGATTTCTTTTTCATCAATGAAGAAGACGCCGAGCATGCTGCCCAGCTGGTGGTTCAGCTCTGTCGTGAAAGACTGCCGAATTATGGTCCGTACGATCCACTACTTGATATGCAGGTTCTCACACCGATGCGCAAAACGGCCGCAGGGGTTGACCGTTTAAATCTTCTGCTGCAGGAAGCTTTAAATCCGCAATCCCGGAACAAGGTTGAAACAATGAGTAAAGGTACCCTCTATCGTTTGGGCGACAAGGTAATGCAGATTCGCAATAACTATCAGAAAGAAGTATTCAATGGCGATATCGGCCTCATAACAGCAATTGACAGGGAAGAAGGAGAACTGATAGTCACTTTTCGTGACCTGCTGCAGCCCCGGCCGGTGCCTTATGATTTTACGGAACTCGATGAATTGGTGCTTTCTTATGCTGTATCGGTACATAAAAGCCAGGGAAGCGAGTATCCTGTAATCATCATGCCCGTGCTAACCCAGCACTACATGCTTCTGCAGCGCAACCTGCTTTACACCGGAATAACACGTGCCCGAAAACTGGCTGTTCTTGTAGGCAGTAAAAAAGCGCTCGCAATTGCTGTGCGCAATAACAAGGCTGACGAACGTTACAGCTTCCTGGGAGGCAGGTTAAACAAGGGTGATGATAAGTGAACACCGGCAGCCATGATAGTCCGAAATAGAATCTAAGAAAAGGGTAACTATAATATACAACAATAATTTGCTCGGCACGATACTAAATCTCTTATACCCTGAACGCTGCCTAATTTGCCGGGGTGTGCTTCCCTTTAGTGAGGCGTCGCCTCTATGCCCTATTTGCGGGAGTAATTTTACAGTGACCGGCCTAATTTGCCCGATCTGCGAGCAGCACGGCTCATCTCCGGGAAAATGCTCCTGCCTGTCAAACAATTATCCCTTTAAAGGATTTGCCGCTTTATGCTTTTATGAAAAACACTGGCGTGATCTTCTCCATGATCTTAAATACCGCAAGAAAAGATCACTGGCCCGCCCCCTGGGTGCTTGGCTTGGCCGGGAGATTGATGCTCAAACAAATTTTAACCCCACAATTTTAACTCCGATTCCCCTCCATAAAGAGCGGAAAAAAGAGCGAGGCTTCAACCAGAGTGAGCTGTTAGCGCGGAGTGCGGCTAAAGTACTTGGTATACCCTGCGACAATCTACTGGAGAGAACCAGGAATACTCCGTCCCAGACACTGGTTTCCCGCAGGGAAAGAAGGGATAACATCAGCGGGGCATTCAGGTGCCGGAAAAAAATAGGTAAAAACGATATTGTCCTTTTGGTAGACGATATATATTCAACAGGGTCAACCATGAAAGAAGCAGCATCTGTATTAAAAAAGCAGGGAGCAACAGTATTTGCTGCGGCAGTTGCGTATAATCGCCGTCACCGTTTTTAATCTTCTCGCACGGGCAGGAATATTTACTGGACTGGGGAATACTATTTGTAGTAAGATAGTGTCTAAACCAAACAGCAGGAGGCTGATTAGAATGAAAATATCAGTGCGTGGGAAAAATATTGAAGCCACACCGGCGCTAATCGATTACGCGGAAAAGAAGTTAAGCAAACTCGATAAGCATTTTGATAAAGCCACCGACGTGCAGGTGGTACTCAGTGTTATCCGTGAAGAGCATATTGTAGAAGTGACCATGAGTTTAAATGGTTTGATTTTAAGAGGCGAAGAGTCAACGGGCGATATGTATGCATCGATCGATATGGTTGTTGACAAACTGGAAAGACAGGTCAAGAAATATAAAACCCGGATGAGTAAAGCTCAGCGGCAGGGAGGGGCCCGGGTTATCAGTGAGAAGCTTGCCGCAACTGAAGCAGAGGCAAGAATGGACGAGGAAGCGCCCAAACTGGTTAAAACGAAGCGCTTTACCCTTAAGCCGATGAGTGCAGAAGAGGCAATTTTACAGATGGATCTTCTCGGTCATAATTTCTTTGTATTTACAAGCGCCGAAAGTGAAACTGTTAATGTTGTTTACAAACGCAAAGATGGCAACTATGGCTTGATCGAGCCTGAATAAAAGGATGCATTAAAAACTGGTTTAACTGGACAAAAAGAGATATTCGGTTTATGGCGGGAAGAGGTTCGTTTCAATGAGCAAAGGTGTAAACGCTGTAATTTTTGAAGGTTCAGAGCCGGGCAGTTATGTTGAAGAAATGATGGTCAGGGTCCGCCAGGCAGCCCTGCTGGATAACCTGGAGAAGATGAAGCAGGTAAGCTGTCTGGATAAAATCTACCTGCACACTAACAGGCCTGAACTGGTTGAGCCCGCTACCGAGCTTGGAGCGATAGTATCACTTAACTCGATAGATCCGGGGAAATTTCATTTTGGTAATGAATTACAGAAAATAATAAGAGCTGAAAACCTTGCAAGGGTATTCTGCTTTAATGGTGCCGGCTGCCCCCTGATTACGGTTGCAGAACTTGAAATGATTTGTTCCAGGCTTCTCGGCAGCGAGCGGTTTGTCTACACAAACAATACCCAATCTGCCGATATGGTTGCGTTTACGGTTACAAATAACTTTTCTTCTGTTGAACTGCCGGCCATGGATAACAGCCTTGCCTTAACCCTGCGCGACCAGCTGGGCCTTGAAATGGAGCTGATGCCTCATTCTCGGGGCCTTTTATTTGATATTGATACCCCGACGGACCTTTTGGTTCTTGGAGCCGGTCCATTCAGTGGGCCACGGACCACAGATGCACTGAAAAGCCTGCAGCTTGATTTTACAACCCTGGAGGAAGCAAAAGCGGTTTTATCCGATGAATATGAAGATGTGGTTCTCATTGGCCGGGTTGGGGCCCCAATAATAGGCCGCCTTAATGCAGTATTAAAGCTGCGCCTGCGCGTTTTTTCAGAAGAGCGGGGGATGAAGTCTCTTGGGAGAATCGAAAGCGGAGAAGTATTATCGCTTCTTGGTCTGCTGCTGGATCATGCCGGGATGGAAAAACTATTTGAATATCTTGCGGTTGTTGCCCGTTGTGCCATAATCGACAGCCGGGTTCTTATGTATCACTATAAGCTCAATCTTACAGATAGCGATAGGTTCCTGTCGGATTTAGGGCAGTGGGAAGAGATTAAAGACCCTTGGCTAAGAGAGTTTACACGTCTTGCAGTTGAATCTCCTATTCCGGTTGTATTGGGGGGACACTCGCTGGTATCGGGCAGTCTCTGGGCTCTCTGTGATGAGCTTGCCCCTGAGTGATGAAAGGAGCATACTTATGGCTTCATTTATGAAAAAATTATTTGGCGACTCCAATGAAAAGGAAGTCAGGCGCCTCCAGAAAGTAATAGATGATGTTAACAGCCTGGAAGAATGGGCGAAAGCATTGACGGATCAGGATTTTCCCGCGCAAACTATCCGTTTTAAGGAGCGTTTAGGTGCGGGGGAATTATTGGATGATTTAATGCCCGAGGCATTTGCCCTGGTCCGGGAAGCTTCCAGACGTGTAACGGGCATGCGACCATTTGATGTGCAAATTCTTGGTGCGGCAGTTCTTCACCAGGGACGTATAGCAGAGATGAAAACGGGAGAAGGAAAAACCCTGGTAGCTGTGCTGCCCGCTTATCTCAACGCGCTGACGGGAGCAGGGGTCCATATTGTAACTGTTAATGATTACCTGGCCAGGCGCGACAGGGACTGGATGGGACCGATTTATGAATTCCTCGGCCTGAAAGTGGGGTTAGTTGTCCAGGGACTTGAGTCGGCTGAACGTCGGGAAAACTACATCAGTGATATCACTTATGCCACCAATAATGAACTTGGGTTTGATTACTTAAGGGATAACATGGTCCTTTACAAGCAGGATATGGTTCAGCAGAATCTTCAGTATGCCATCGTCGACGAGGTTGACAGTATCCTGATTGATGAGGCCAGAACTCCGCTGATAATAAGCAGCCGGGTTGAATCGCAGGAAGATTTCGGCAGATGGAAAAAAGAAGTTGAACACCTTATTCGCAGACAGGGCAAGCTGGTTGTTGATCTGATCAGCGAAGCCCGTAAAGATCTGGATGCCGGAAATCGCGAGGAGGCAGCTGAAAAACTGCTTCTTGCCCGCAGGGGTTCTCCGAAAAATAAAAACCTGATGAAGATGTTAAAGGAAACAGGTGTTGAGCGTTTGGTTGAGCGCACCAGGCAGGTTTTAATGACCGAGAAAAGGCTCAGCCATTTAGATGAGGAACTTTACTACGTAATAGATGAAGCGACCCGCCTGGCCGACATTAAAGATAAAGGTTACCGTGAACTTGAACGGGTTAATCCTCAGCTTCTTAAGTTGCTGCAGCTTGGCCGGGAAAGAGCTGATGAAGAAGATAATATAGATGAGCAGGAAGCCGACTCTGCATCTGAACATCGCCATTATTTTGACCAGTTGATCAAGGCCTACTCTTTATATGAACGTGATGTTGATTATGTTGTGCAGGATGGCAAGGTAATCATTGTAGATGAATTTACCGGGCGTCTGATGCCCGGTAGACGCTATTCTGACGGATTACACCAGGCAATAGAAGCCAAAGAAGGGGTTCAGGTCCAGGCGGCAACCCGTACCGTTGCATCGGTTACTTTCCAGAACTATTTTCGGATGTATGATAAGATTGCCGGTATGACAGGAACAGCGCTGACAGAGGAAGAAGAATTTCGTAAAATTTATGGGATGGATGTAGTCGCTGTCCCAACTAATAAGCCCCTGATCCGTGAAGAATGGCCTGATTTGATCTATAAATCAGAAAGAGCCAAGTTCAGGGCTGTAGTGGAAGAAATCATCGAGTGCCGCCGCCGTGGCCAGCCTGTTCTGGTCGGTACCATATCTGTTGAAAGATCAGAAATGCTCAGTAAAATGCTCAAACGGCAGGAAGTTGAACATGAGGTTCTCAATGCGGTAAACCACTCACGTGAGGCTTACATAATTGCCCAGGCCGGACGTAAGGGTGCGGTAACGATATCAACCAATATGGCCGGTAGGGGAACTGACATAATTCTGGGCGGGAATCCTGAGTTTTTGGTCAGAGAGAAACTGCTAAATGAATTTGGCGCCGAAGAAACAGAATTGGATGAGGCCGCCAGGGAAAGTTGGGGAAGCCGTTTTGCCGAGATGATCGATGATGCTGAGAAGGAAACCCGTGAGCAGCGCGAAGAGGTTATTCAGCTGGGCGGGCTTCATGTATTGGGTACGGAGCGCCATGAAAGCAGGCGAATTGACAATCAGCTGCGCGGCCGTTCCGGACGTCAGGGAGATCCAGGTTCATCCCAGTTTTTTGTTTCCCTTGAAGATGATCTGATGCGGCTTTTCGGAGGAGATAATATTGCTTCTTTGATGGAACGTTTTGGCATAGAAGAAGATGTGCCTATTGATCACCCGCTGGTTAGTAAGGGGATTGAGAATGCCCAGAAGAAAGTGGAAGCGCGCAACTTTGAAATTCGCCGTAACCTGCTCGATTATGATGATGTGCTAAACCAACAGCGTGAAGTCATCTACAGTCAGCGCCGCAGGGTTCTTGAAGGCGAAAATATGAAGCAGCCTATTCTCGATATGGTTGAAGAAATAGTTGATCGGCTGATTGGTGAATATACAGTAGAGCAGGGATTTCTTGATGATGAAAATGCCCATGCCCTGCTGGAGAGAGCGGAAGAGTATTTTGTGCGTAAAGGTGCAATTCCTTTGGAAGAACTGACCGACCGGGAAAAAAATGATGTAAGACCTATATTAATCGAAGAAGCGCGTTCCTTTTATGATTCCCGCGAGAGTGAACTCTCACCTGATATTATGCGTGAGCTTGAGCGTGTAGTTTTATTGCGTACAGTAGACAGGCATTGGATGTATTTTATAGATGTCATGCATCAACTGCGCCACGAGATACATCTTCAGGCTTACGGACAACGCGATCCTCTGGTGCAGTATCGTCTGCAGAGCGCTGACATGTTTGAGGATATGATCAGGCAGGTGCAGACAGATGTTGTTAGAGCTGTATATCATGTAAAAGTGGCTGCAGCGCCAAAGCGTCAGGCAGTCGCCGGGGAAGCAACCGGTTACCAGCCTCGTATCGCTGCAGTTGGCGGGGGAACTGCCCCTTTCCGGGAGCGGCATGGAGAGCCTGACCGAGCTGCGCAGTCCGGTCAGGGTAAGCCGGTTAAACCGGAACCGGTAAGTGTGGATAAGATTGGGAGAAACGAACCATGCCCCTGCGGCAGTGGTAAGAAATATAAAAAATGCTGTGGAAAGTAGGTGTTTTTATGCTTAAAGAATATCGCGATGAACTGGCTGCTCAGAAAGAGCGGCTTGACGAAATGAGGGTTTCTCTTTGAATTTGAAGCGAAGCTGGAAGAACTGAATGAATCTGAAGCAAAATCAGCTGAGCCAGGTTTTTGGGATGACAGCAACAGTGCCCAGGAATTCATGAAAAAACAGGGCGCCCTGCGGGATTCTTTGCGCCCGATCCAGGAACTTGACAGACTCATTGAGGAAGCTGAGGTTTTTCTTGAATTGGCTGACGAAGAGGACAACGATAATTCCGAAGCTCTGGACGAAATCGGGCCGATTATTAAAGATCTTGGAAAAAAACTTGATGCTCTGGAGCTGGAAACACTTTTTAGCGGCAATTATGATTTTTGCGATGCCATAGTATCTCTTCATCCCGGTGCCGGGGGGCTGGAGTCTCAGGACTGGGCTGAAATGTTGTTAAGGATGTATACCCGCTGGTGCGAGCAAAAAGGTTTTGCGGTTGATCTGGTTGATCTGCTGACCGATGATGAAGCGGGTATCAAAAGCGCCACTTTTATTGTTCGTGGGCACGCTGCATACGGCTACCTGCAATCTGAAAAGGGCGTTCACCGCATGATCCGCATATCTCCTTTCGACACATCAAGAAGGCGGCATACATCATTTGCATCGGTTGATGTAATTCCTGAAGTAGAAGAAGAAGAATTTATAATTAATCCGGATGATCTAAAAATTGACACATACCGTTCAAGCGGCGCCGGAGGTCAGCATGTCAACAAAACCGATTCAGCTGTCAGAATTACACATCTGCCTTCAGGAATAGTTGTTTCCTGTCAGAATGATCGCTCCCAGCACAGCAACCGCCAGCAGGCAATGCGAGTGCTGCAGGCCAGGCTGGCTGAGCTATATCGCAGTGAGCAGGAAGAAGAGATAAATGCTGAACGGGGACACCAGAGAGAAATCGGTTTCGGCAGTCAGATTCGCACGTATACATTTCACCCCTTTACTCTGGTAAAAGACCACAGAACAGGTGTAGAAGTTGGGCAGGTTGAAGCGGTTATGAACGGCATGCTCGGTCCTTTTGTTGAAGCTTATCTGCGCTGGAAAGCCCGTGGTATGATTCCGTTGAAGAAATAGGAGATAGATATTTATGAAAAAAATAAAGATTAATAAGACAGGCTTAAAAATCTTTCTGGTTGATTTCGGCGGAATTCTTGCCGGAGCGGTTATTCTGGCAATTGGATACAATATGTTTATGGTGCCGAACATGCTTGCTCCCGGTGGTATCAGCGGCCTGGCAGTAGTTCTCTATTATCTGATCAAATCTCCAGTAGGTTTGACTATAATCATATTAAACATCCCTCTTTTTATAGCCGGTTATGCCATACTCGGCCCCAGAATTGTGATGCAGAGCCTGCTTGGCACATTACTATTCTCAATTGCGCTTGAGGTTACTGCACCATTTTTGCCTCCGGCAACAAATGACCTCTTATTGGCGGCAGTTTATGGCGGAATTGTTATGGGAGTGGGTTCTGGTCTGGTTTTTCGTTACAGAGGCTCAACGGGAGGCACCAGTCTTCTCTCGCTTATTCTGGCAAAAAAGTGGGGTATAAGTCCGGGACAGGCTATGCTGTGGGGAGATCTTACAGTTTTAGCTCTGGCTGTATTTGTTTTTGGCAGTGAAGCGGCCATGTATGCCGCTCTATCATTATTTGTCAGTGTGAAAGTAATTGATGCTATTCTTGAAGGGCTCGGTCTGGCCAAATCAGTCATTATCATTACCTGTTGCGGTGAAAAAATAAATGAAAAATTGATCTATGAACTGGGCCGCGGTGTTACCTGGCTCGAAGGGTCCGGAGGATATACCCGCGAAGCAAGGGAGGTTCTTCTCTGCGTCGTTACCCGCCAGCAGATCGCCAGGCTGAAGACGATCATTCACAAGATTGATCCGGGTGCATTTGTGATCATCGGTAATGCCACGGAAGTTCATGGTGAGGGTTTTAAAAAATTGCAGCAGCACTAGCTGGAATAGATGCCATGTTTATTTGCAAAATAAGTAAAAATATAATACTATATTTTGCAGGAACGTCAATATTATTGTAGAATTTTACATATACAACTATATTATGTCAAGTATGCACAGGAAGGTCTGACTACATGGTCGAAGCAAAGAATATGTGCATGAGATACAATAAATGCGGGGATAATGCCCTGGAAGATATATCATTTTTTATTGACCGCGGTGAATTTGTTTTTTTTGTAGGTTCCAGTGGGGCAGGGAAATCGACCCTGCTCAAGCTGGTGATCAGGGAACTAAGACCAACTGAAGGTGAATTGAAGGTTTTCGGCCGTGATGTCGGTCGTTTACCGAGGCACAGGCTCCCTTATCTCAGGCGCAATATCGGTATGGTATTTCAGGATTTTCGCCTGATTGAGGAAAGGACAGCTTATGATAATGTTGCCTTTGCCATGATGGTCACCGGGGCAACCCGCAGTGAGATACGAAAACGTGTGCCTCATGTTCTTGGTCTAGTTGGTCTCCAGGATAAAGCGGGTGCCAGAATTTGTGACCTTTCCGGTGGTGAACAGCAAAGGGCAGGTTTAGCGCGCGCTATCGCAAACAGGCCGGCTATGATCATTGCCGACGAGCCGACAGGGAACCTGGATCCGGGCACAACCCTGGATATTATGAATTTATTAAGAAGCATAAATCTGCGCGGTACGACAGTGCTGGTAGCCACACATAACCGGGATATAGTTGATCGTTTTAAGAAAAGAGTGCTTTACCTGGAAAACGGCAGACTGGTCGGTGATGAGCAAAAGGGGATATACACCCATGTTCATTAGTGGCTTCAGATATATACTGGCAGAAACATTTAAAGGGCTATTTCGTAATCGCTGGATGTGCGTCACGTCGACCGGGGTTGTTGTTGTTACCCTGCTCATGCTTGGTTTGTTCATGCTTGTAAATTTCAATGTAGGTTATATTACCGATACAGTTAAGGAACAGGTTGAAATTGTAATTTACGTTGACGATAATGCAAATTCCAGTCAGCTTGCCGATCTGGAAAAGAGAATTTCAGGCCACCCGGGTGTGGCTGAAGCAAGGTACGTGTCGAGCGAAGAACATATGGATCGCCTGCAGCGCCAGCTTGGCGGTATGCTCGAAGGCTATGACGCCGATCTGGAAAATCCGCTGCTTGCTTCATATGAAGTGAGAACGGTTATACCGGAAAATGTTGTTGAGATAGCCAGGGAATTTGAAGGGTACCCCGGAGTATCTACCGTATTCTATGGCCAGGGCTATGTTGAAAATCTCTTTTCTGTTACCAGGATTATTCAGCTGGTTGGGTTAGCCCTGATGATTGGGCTTTCAATAACTGCGGTATTTCTTATTTCGCACACGATTAAGCTTACAGTTATGATGCGAAAGAAAGAAATTTCGATTATGAAGTATGTAGGCGCCACAAACTGGTTTATCCGCTGGCCTTTTTTGCTGGAAGGATTGCTGATGGGTTTTGCCGGGGCTGTTATGCCCCTTGTAGCCCTTTATTTTATATATCAGTACTCGGTAGAATGGGTGGTTATAAATAACCTAATGTTCATCAACCTTCTACCGGTGGAACAGGTTATAATTGAACTGGCTAAATACCTGGTTCCGCTTGGAACAGCTCTTGGAATTCTGGGCAGTACATTCTCGATGGGACGATTCTTGAGAGTATAAACAGAGACAGAAAAGCTTAATAATTCAGGGAGGAACGAGGTTATGAATACAGGGAAAAAACTCTGGATTCCCGCACTGTTCCTGACGCTCATTATTTTAGTTTCTTTAGCCCTGCCTGTTTACGCCATGATTACAGAGGAGATTGAAGCAAAACAGCAGGAACTAAGTGAAATCGAAAAGAAGCGGCGGGATGAAAAAAGCGCTCTTGAGCAGCGCCTCAACCGTGAGATGGCGCTGCAGGAAGAACTCAATCAACTGGAAACACGAGTAAACGAGCTGCGCCTGGAGCAGGAAAGACTGGCCGGCGAGATAGCTGAGGTTGAAGAGGAGATTCGCCTGGTTGAGCTGGAACTTGCCGATGCCGAAGAACAACTTCGTTATCAGGAAGATCTGCTGAAGCTGCGATTAAGAGCAATCCAACAGCATGGACTGGTTAAATATGTTGAAGTTCTGTTTGATTCCAGCAGTTTTTCCGATTTTTTAACCCGCCTGCATAACCTCAGTTTAATTGCTAATAATGATTTGCGCCTGATAGAAGATATTCAGGCTGAACGCGATCTGATTCAGGCCTGGAAAGATGAACTGGAACAGAAAAAGCTGAAGCTTGAAAATATGAAGCGCCAGGTAGCCGACAATGAGGCGGAGCTGGAAAATGCCGCAGCAGAAAGAGTTGTTATTCTCGGAGAGCTGCAGGGAGAGATAGCTCTAAACCTTAAAGCAATTCAGGATCTTGAAAATGAAGCGCAACAGTTAGATTCACTGATTCGCAAGTTAATCGCCGAAGCCGAAAGCCAGTTTTCCGGCCTGCAGGGAGCCTTGCAGTATCCTATTGAAGCACCCACGTGGGTAAGTTCAGGTTACGGCTGGCGCCGCGATCCCTTCAGCGGAGCACAGGCCTGGCACGGGGGTGTAGATATTGCCCCTCACCACGGAGCGGCCAATTATATTCTTGCCGCTGCAGAAGGTAAGGTGATTTTTTCCGGTTGGAACGGTGGATATGGTAACTGTCTAATGGTTGATCACGGCGGGGGGACTGTAACATTATATGCTCACATGAGCAGTTTGTTGGTTAAAGTTGGAGATATCGTGACAAGAGGCCAACGCATAGCCAGGGCAGGTACTACCGGATACAGCACAGGGGTGCATCTGCACTTTGAGGTAAGAGAGTTTAATAAACCGGCTGTTCGCAATTATCCCAGTGGTAATTCAGATTACCGCCACAACCCGATGAACTACTTTTAACCTTAATGATAGTTACATAAATACTCAGGGGTAAATAATTCGCCTCCCTAAACCCAATGCTCCTAAAAATATTCCTGAAATTTCTATAATTAATCGGGAAAGGATTTCATCAATGAATAAAGTATCGGTACGCCAACTCTATATGAGTGCCGAAGCCTTCAGCAATAAACCAATTACCGTTAATGGCTGGATCAGGACTAACCGTGACCAGAAGTCATTTGGGTTTCTTACCTTGAACGACGGCAGCCATTTTAATTCTGTTCAGGTGGTATATGAAAAAGAAGTCCTGGCTAATTACGATCAAGTAGCAAAATTTGGAGCCGGTGCTGCTGTGAAAGTAACCGGACGTCTGGTATTAACGCCGGAAGCCAGGCAGCCATTTGAGATAAAAGCCAGAGAAGTTATGCTGGAAGGGGCTTCTCCGGCAGATTTTCCAATACAGCCTAAACGGCACACCCGGGAATTTTTAAGAGAAGTTGCCCATTTGCGCCCCCGAACGAACCTGTTTTCAGCAGTATTCAGGGTTCGGTCGCAGCTTTCTTTTGCGGTTCACCATTTTTTTCAGGAGAGGGGTTTTGTTTACCTTCATGCTCCGATTATTACTGCCAATGATGCTGAAGGTGCAGGCGAGATTTTCAGAGTGACCACTCTCGATGCCATTAATCCGCCGCTGACTGATAATACAGTCGACTACAGGGAAGATTTTTTCGGCAAAAAAACCAACCTGACTGTAAGCGGTCAGCTCGAAGCGGAAGCATTTGCCCTTGCTTTTAAAGATGTTTATACTTTTGGGCCTACTTTTCGGGCAGAAAACTCCAATACGGCCAGACATGCCGCCGAGTTCTGGATGATTGAACCCGAGATTGCTTTTGCCGATTTAAATGATAATATGAACCTTGCTGAAGAGATGGTTAAATATTTGATTAATTACTTGTTGGAGCAGTCTCCTGAAGAAATGGCATTTTTTAGCCACTATGTTGACAGGGGACTCAGCGAGAGGCTGAAGAAAATTGTCGATGCTAAATTCGCCCGTATCAGTTACAGCGAAGCAATAGAAATACTTCAGAAAGCAAATGCCGATTTCGAATATCCTGCTGAATGGGGCAGGGATCTGCAGACTGAACATGAGCGTTACCTGTCAGAAAATGTCTTTGACAAGCCTGTTTTTGTTACTGACTACCCTAAAGAGATTAAAGCCTTCTACATGCGCTTAAACGATGATCAAAAAACAGTTGCTGCCATGGATCTTCTAGCGCCCGGGGTTGGTGAAATAATAGGCGGCAGCCAGCGTGAAGAGCGGGCTGATATTTTGATCGAGAGAATGGCTGATTTTAAGATCAGACCGGAAGAGCTGCAGTGGTATCTGGACTTACGTAAGTATGGCGGAGTTAAACATGCAGGTTTTGGGCTTGGCTTTGAAAGAGCTCTTATGTATTTAACCGGTGTTAGTAATATCAGGGATGTTATTCCCTTTCCGAGAACTGTGAATTCCTGCGATTTTTAATTAAAATCTACAATCTCAGATGCTCTCAGATGCTTTTAAATAGGCTGAATGGGACGATTCGCAATTTAACGGCCACCTCTTTACTTTTAACGGGGTGGTTTAACTTATTTTTTGTTTTTATGATATGATAATAGGAAGGCTTTCAATAAGAAAGGGCTGTTCAAAATACTTAAAGGACTATGGGAGTTGATTTAATTGGAAAAAAATAATAGAAAAATTATTCTGATCCTAATATTCATATTTGTGCTTTTACTAGCTGGAACTAACCTGGTTACGTACTTTCTGTCACGCCCTGATGAAAGTCCGGCAGCAGCTGATGAACCTTCAACAATTATCAGGTATAATCCTTCCAATGATGTTGCCGATCCTGATCTGGCAATAATTTTTGAAGCGATAGATGTCATTACCGACCACTACTTTTCACCGGTCGCTAAGGAAATTTTAATCGAAGGCGCTGTGAAGGGGATTATTAATAGCATAGAAGATCCTCAGGTTCGGTTTTATGATCCTGAAGACCTTGAAGAGTTTATCAGTGAGACAAGGGGCTCATACAGTGGTATCGGAGTTCGCATTATCGAGGCATACCAGGATATAGTTGTTTTTGAAACATTTGCAGGTTCACCTGCAGAAAGAAGCGGGCTGGCCCCCGGGGATCGCCTCGTTGAAGCGGATGGCAATATCCTCACAGGGGAAGGTATTAACCGTGCTGTAGAATTGCTTCGGGGTCCGGATGGCACATTAGTAGAGGTGTTGGTTAAGCGTCCGGGTGCAGATGAGCCTTTCACACTTTCTGTTGCCCGCGCCGAGATTAATATAGATACAGTAAAAAGTGAGATGCTTGCTGACGGCCTGGGCTATATCCGTATAGACAGTTTTGACAGCAACACTTTCAATGAATTCAGTGGAAAGTTTCGCCAGATGGAACAAAGCGGCCTGTCAAGGGGTTTAATCCTGGATCTGCGCAATAACCCAGGCGGCCTGGTTGATCAGGCTGTGGATATAGCCAAGATGCTTGTGCCTGAGGGTGAAATCGTCAGGTTGGTTGGCCGGAATGAAGAAGTACTGAATATATTTTATTCGAATGCTGAGAGAAAGCCATACCCGATTGTAGTTCTGATCAATGAAGATTCGGCAAGTTCTGCAGAACTGCTGGCGGGAGCCCTGCAGGATCGTGATGCCGCTCTCCTTGTAGGCAAAACAACTTATGGTAAAGCTTCAGTCCAACAGCTTGCCCATCTTTCCGGTGGGAATGCCATCTTATTAACCATGGCCAGATATTTTACCCCCTCAGGCCATGATATTCATGAACATGGCATTGAGCCTGATTTTGAGGTTGAGATGCCTGAGATTTTACGTTACTACCACTATTTTTTCCCTGGCTCACTTGAGCAGGATGATTTCGGGCCCGATGTTGAAATGCTGCAAATGATGCTGGAGCAGCTTGGTTATAACATCAGAATTACCGGCTATTTTGACCTGCAGACATCAATTGCTCTTTCAACCTTCCAGGAAGATGCCGGTTTAATAAGCAGTGGTATTTTTGACGATAAAACATGGGTTGTACTCAGGGAAGCGCTTGACAGGGAATCACGGGTAAATGATGATCAGCTCAATTTTGCGATTGATTTATTCGATAAGGCAGGTTTATGGACAGTTATAGGAGGAAATAACTAGGCAATGCAAATGCTTTTTGATATAAGCCAGATTTTCCTTGCCACATTTTCAATGGCGTTGATCATGCCCATATTCTGGATTGTCCTTTTCCTGGTTTTTTTACAGTACAGGCGTCAGGCAGCTACTGAAGAAAAATTGTACGGACGGGTGATCCATCCGGTTTACAGGCAAATGCTTGTATCGCTGGGCCTTGGCGCTTTCGGTGGTTTTTCTGCAAGCGTGGCGCTTGTATTCCTCGGTCTTTCCCTGGAACAAATCGGGCTTTATTTCATCTGGCCGGTTGCCTTGTTTTTGCTGCTGATAAACCCCCGCTATTTATGTTTTTCCTATGCCGGAGGTATAGTTGCTGCGGTTGTATTGCTTGTGCGGCATATAGTAGTACCGCTCATCCCGTCGCTGGGGCAGCTTACAGTAATAGATTCGCTATTAAAAATTCATATCCCGGCGCTGCTCGTATTAATCGGCCTGCTACACCTGGTGGAAGCCATGCTTATATATATTAGCGGCCACTGGGGGAGCAGTCCGATTTACCTGAAGCAGGATAACGGAAAAGTAATCGGCGCTTATGCCCTGCAGCGTTTTTGGCCGCTGCCATTAGTGGCGCTGCTTGTATCTGTGGTACCACAGGCGGAAATTGTCGGAGTCAGTATGCCGGAGTGGTGGCCTATCCTGCAGTCGGCTGTACAACCGGGAGAGGGGCAAAGTTTGCAATACATGATTATTCCTGTTGCTGCAGGCCTCGGTTATGCCGATATGGCCTTGTCGGCAAGCCCCCGTGAAAAAAGCCTTTTTTCTGCCAGGTGGTTGGCTCTTTATAGTGTAATTCTGCTAATAGTCGCAGTTTTTTCCGAATATATCCCCCTTCTAATTTTACCAGGTGTAATCTTTGCGCCGCTTGGGCATGAAATGCTCATACTCTATGGTAAAAAAAAGGAAGAAAATGAAAAGCCATGCTATCTGTCAGATGGAAACGGGGTTCAGCTTTTAATGATTCTGCCCGGCACTGCAGCTGATGAAGCAGGCTTGAAAACCGATGATTTAATAACCCGGGTTAATGCTGAAGAAATATCAGACAGCCTTGAGATGCAGCAGAAGATTGAAGAAAGTTATTTTATGGTACTATTGGAAGGGTTGCGCAACGGAGAGTCTTTCTCAGTTGTCCTGAAAAAGCGCTTTACAGGGAGCATGGTAAGTAATGAAATGTTCCCAGACCGACTAAATAAAAACAATCCTTACTTTCTGCTGCATCGGGGTGCCGCACTCGGCTTTATTCCTGTTCCATCGACGGATTCACCTGTATATCTTGAGGTTAAAAAGCCTGATCCCCGGGGTCGCTTTAAGCGACTGGCAGAGAGAATTGGCAAACCCTTTAAAAAGTAGTTTATCAAATATATATTATAACCGATTCGGGTATGGTCATATTCCCTTCAGGTGGTGTTTAAATTGTTTGCAGCTGCCCTGGCGGCATTCATTACAATATTTGTAGCTGAATTTGGTGACAAAACCCAATTGGTTTCAATGTGCATGGCCTGCCGTTATCCGCCCCTGCAGGTGCTTGCCGGGGCTATGGCAGCTCTGGCAGTGGTAATCGGACTTGCTGTATTAGTTGGGGGCTTTCTTTCCGCATACATACCCCACACTCTGGTGGCCGTGTTATCGGGCATTGTTTTTATTGTCATTGGTATTTTCAGCTATTTTAAAAAAGAAGATAATACAGAGGAATGCAACAGCAGGGATGGATTTTTTCAAACGATGACCCTGGTTTTTGTAGCGGAATTTGGTGATAAGACACAGGTGGCGGCGATGTTTTTGACTGCCAGTTTAGGCTACCCCCTGGCTGTTTTTGCCGGAGCCATGGCTGCTATGTTCTGTAACCACCTCATTGCTGTTTATCTGGGCAGCCGGTTTATCTCAAAAATAGATGCGCGTTATCTTAAAATAGGTACTGCAGTCCTTTTTATTGTGATCGGATTATTGATCATTATACTTGAAGCGTTACCGAAATAAATTTCGTGGAGGTGCGCTTTGTCCGAAAATAATGTTTTTAAAATCAAGGCTGAACATCTGCCTTCAGGTGATCAGCCTGAAGCAATCAAAGCTCTGGTCAAAGGCCTGAGCCAGGAAGAACGTTATCAGACGCTCCTGGGGGTTACCGGTTCGGGTAAAACCTTTACCATAGCCAATGTTATTGAGAAAGTACAGCGTCCCACGCTTGTGATGGCGCCGAATAAAATTCTGGCAGCCCAGCTCTGCAGTGAGTTTAAGGAGCTGTTTCCTGATAATGCTGTTGAGTACTTCATCAGCTATTACGACTATTATCAGCCTGAAGCATATCTGCCTTCGAGCGATACATATATAGAGAAGGATTCTTCTATCAATGATGAGATTGATAAGCTGCGACATTCAGCAACCAGCTCTCTGCTTGAGCGGCGTGATGTGATCATTGTTGCATCAGTATCCTGCATATATGGACTTGGTTCCCCGGGTGAGTATCTTGAACAGGTTCTTTCTCTGCGTCCGGGAGGGAAAATCAGCCGTGAAGAAATCATTGACCGCCTGGTAGAGATTCATTATGAACGAAATGAGATCGATTTTCACCGGGGCACTTTCCGGGTAAGAGGCGATGTAGTTGAAATTATTCCTGCATCTTATTCAGAAGCTGCATTGAGGGTAGAGCTTTTTGGCGATGAGATCGATCGAATCAGGGAAATTGACCTGGTTAGCGGTAAAGTGACAGGTGATCGCACTCATGTCGCTATCTTTCCGGCAACACACTATGTTACTGCACCGGAGCAGCTTAAGCGGGCAATATCAGATATAGAAGAAGAATTGCAGGAACGGTTAGTCTATTTCAGAAGCCGTGACCGTCTGTTGGAGGCTCAGCGGCTGGAACAACGCACAAATTATGATCTTGAGATGATGCAGGAAATTGGTTTTTGCAGCGGCATTGAAAATTATTCACGTCATCTTGATGGACGACCGTCAGGAAGCCGGCCGGCAACCCTGCTTGATTATTTCCCTGAAGATATTCTGGTGGTAATTGATGAATCGCACATTACAATTCCCCAGATTAACGGCATGTATCGCGGGGACTTGTCGCGAAAGAGCACCCTGGTTGAACATGGATTCAGATTGCCCTCTGCGCTGGATAACCGACCCCTGCGTTTCGAAGAATTTGAGTCACTGGTTAACCAGGCAATCCTGGTTTCTGCCACCCCGGGACCCTGGGAACTTGAAAAAAGTGCAACAGTGGTTGAGCAGATAATCAGGCCAACCGGTCTTGTTGATCCTGAAGTTGAGGTGAGGCCGGCTGAAGGTCAGGTAGATGATCTGTACGGTGAAATTCGTATCCGCGCCGATAAGAATCAACGGGTGCTGGTTACAACTATGACCAAGCGTATGGCTGAAGATTTGACGGACTATTATAAGAATATGGGACTCAGGGTGAGATATATGCACTCTGATATTGATGCCCTGGAAAGAATGACTATTATCAGGGGCCTCCGTTCAGGAGAGTTTGATGTTCTGATCGGGATCAACCTGTTGCGTGAAGGGCTTGACCTGCCTGAAGTAACTCTTGTCGCCATTCTTGATGCCGACAAAGAAGGGTTTCTGCGATCAGACCGTTCTTTGATTCAGACAATCGGCCGCACAGCCCGGAACATTGAAGGCAGAGTGATAATGTATGCAGATAAAACAACGCCTTCCATGAGCAGGGCTATAGAGGAAACTGAACGCCGTCGCCTAAAGCAGCTCTCATACAATGAACTGCATGGGATTACGCCCAAAACAATTGTGAAGCCAATCAGGGCTTTAATTGGAGCGACCGTGGCTGCAGAAGAAGAGGAACTCTATATGCCAGAAGAATACAGAAATATACCGGCAGCCCGCAGACGGAAAACCATTGATAAACTGCGTAAAGAGATGCTGCAGGCTTCACGCGAGCTTGCATTCGAACGTGCCGCCGAGCTGCGTGATCTAATATTTGAACTTGAGAAACAGTAATAAGGAGCTGAAACTCTTGTCAGCAGGAGAAATTGTAATTCGCGGGGCACGGGAACATAATCTTAAAAATGTAAATTTAACCCTGCCCCGAAACAAGTTAATCGTATTTACCGGGCTGAGTGGTTCGGGCAAATCATCGCTTGCTTTTGATACAATATATGCTGAAGGCCAGCGCCGGTATGTTGAATCGCTTTCGGCTTATGCGCGTCAATTTCTGGGACAGATGGACAAACCTGACCTGGATCAGATTGAAGGCCTTTCACCAGCCATTTCCATCGATCAGAAAACTGCTTCGCGCAATCCACGTTCAACCGTTGGTACGGTTACTGAGATATATGACTATATCCGTTTGCTTTTCGCCCGGATTGGACATCCCTACTGCCCTACCTGCAGAAAACCGATCAGTCAGCAAACTGTGCAGCAAATGGTCGATCAAATTGTCGATTTGCCTCCGGATACGCGTATTCAGGTGCTTGCCCCGCTTGTGCGCAGCCGTAAGGGAGAGTATGCTAAACTTTTTGAAGAAATGCGTCGTAAAGGATATGTACGGGTAAGGGTTGACGGTGAAGTGCGCGAACTGGAAGAAGATATTGTTTTAAACAAACAGAAAAAGCACACTATCGAAGTTGTGGTTGATCGCCTGGTGATAAAGGATGGTATTCACTCACGTCTTGCCGATTCGCTGGAAACAGCCCTCAGGCTTAGCGAAGGCCTCGTTCTGATCGAAGAGGTCGGTGGATCCGAAATTATATACAGTGAAAACTTTGCCTGCGCTGATTGCGGTTTTAGTTTTGAGGAGATCAGCCCGCGTATATTTTCTTTCAACAGTCCTTACGGGGCTTGTCCTGAATGCAGCGGTCTTGGCACAAAAGCTGAATTTGCTGCCGATCTGGTCATACCGTTTCCTGAACTATCAATTAATGAAGGGGCAATTCATCCCTGGTCAGGTCAGAATTATTACCAGCAGTTTCTGGAGTCGGCGGCAAAAGCCTGGGGAATAGATCTGGACATCCCCTTTCGGGATATTAAGCCGGATCTGCAGCATAAAGTTCTTTTTGGTTCTCCGGAGGCAATAAATTTCCGTTATGTGAATATGTTTAAAAGGGTGCGTAATTACCGCAAAGCTTTTCCGGGTGTTCTGAAGCTGCTTGAAAGACGTTATGCGGCAACAAGTTCCGACGAGATGCGCACCGATATGGAGAGATACATGCAGGTTCGGGCTTGCCCGGCATGCAGCGGCAGAAGGCTTAAACCCTCCAGTCTTGCTGTATTACTCGGTGATCGTAATGTTGCCGATCTATCTGCATTGACCGTAGAAGAAACTGCCTCGTTTTTTAATAATTTGAAATTGACAGAGCGGGAGGAGCATATTGCCAGGCAGGTGCTCAAAGAAATTGGCGAGCGGCTGCAGTTTTTACGTAATGTAGGGTTGCAATATCTGACTCTTGATCGGGCTGCGGCAACACTTTCAGGTGGAGAGGCCCAGCGGATCAGGTTGGCTACCCAGATTGGATCCGGTCTGACAGGCGTGATATATATACTTGATGAACCGAGTATAGGGCTTCATCAGCGAGACAACGCCCGCTTAATTTCTACGCTTAAAGCACTGCGCGATCTTGGAAATACTGTTCTGGTGGTAGAGCACGATGAAGAAACAATACGCAGCGCCGATCATCTGGTTGATATTGGTCCCGGTGCCGGTTCCAGTGGTGGGGAAATCGTTGCCCAGGGAACACTGGAAGATATAATTGCTGCTCCGGCGTCTATAACCGGAGATTATCTTGCAGCAAGACGTTATGTCGCTGTTCCTGACGAAAGGCGCCATGCCAATGATCGCTGGCTCTGGGTTCGCGGGGCAAAAGAGCATAATTTAAAGGATATAGATGTGGGTATTCCGCTGGGCCTTTTTGTCTGTGTCGCCGGTGTTTCCGGTTCAGGCAAGAGTACTCTGATCAATGAAATTCTGGCCAGGGGCCTTTCCCGTAAGCTGACCCGATCACGGGAGCAGGCCGGTGAACATAAGTCT
>JAHYJM010000167.1 GCA_019428945.1 Bacillota bacterium
GTGATATTCGCCCGCTGGCCTATGGAGGAGTTATTGTTTTTACTGAACTTGATCCTGATATACCAAGCATAGCCGACATGGGTTATAGCGTTCCAGTCGGTCGCTGGAGAGGTATGGTTACAGTAAAGGGAGTTGATCCCCAGATAGTTGATTTTCTGCACAACTGTTTCTATGCAGCGTCAAAACTGCCCTATTACCAGAACTATGAAAGAGAGTTCTTCCAGCATCTGCCTGCTGCTTATCTTAACTCGGCTGATTTTGAGGCATATACTGCAGACGAGGTTGAACGCTTAACAGAACTGGCAAGAGAACTAGGTTACATTCAGTAAACACAGCCTATTCGAAAAGGGAGGCAGGTTCAGGCCTGTCTCCCCGGTTATATAATCACCAGGGGAAGGTGGGTTGGTTAAGTAATGTCAAAGGGAATAACAACGGCAATAGATGGTTTTATGATTAAATACAGGAAGTATGGAGAACTATTTGTAGCAGTGGTTCTTTTTCTTTTCTTTGCCGGTATGAGAATATTTATCGGCAGCTTTATGGATCTGACTGTTGAGAGGTGGCGATTTGTCAGCCCGGCAGTCTGGCCCGGCTGGATATTATTGATCGGTACAGTTTTATCGGCATTCTTAATTTATAATGCTTATGTCGGGCTTCGCAAAGAAAATGGAGAAGAAACTGAAGAAGAAGCACTTTCGGCAGAAGATGCCTATGAACGTGAAATGTCTTTAAGGGCCAAGTATCAAAAAGAAGGAAAAATATTATCTGTTAGAGAGCTTGAAGCGCTTGCTGAAGAACAGATTAAGGCAACTGCAGAAAAAGCGACATCAAAAGAACTCTTAAGACTTTTCACGATTGTTGTGGTTACTTTTATCTATCTATATTTAATCAGAATTATGGGTTTTATCACCAGTACATTGTTATTCAGCTTTGTATACCTGTTATTGTTGAAAGAAAAGCGTCCGCTGGTTTTGGCAATAGCGCCTATAGCCCTGGTTGCTGTGATCTGGTTTGTCTTTACCCGTTTACTGGTTGTTCCTCTGCCCAGGGGTACCGGCTTTTTCATGTTGATCAGTAACCTATTCTATTAAACTTTATTAATCAATACAGCCTTTTACGAAGGAGGTAATGCCATGCTGGAGTTTTTCTTCGTTGGTCTTGAAACTACCACAAGCCTGACCAATCTTCTGGCGATAACACTGGGTGTATTTATCGGTTTAGTGTTCGGAACCATACCCGGTTTAAGCGGCGTGACTGCAGTCAGCTTGCTTGTTCCATTTACTTATAGTATGTCACCAATTACCGGCCTTTTAATGATGATCGGGGTGTACTGCGCCGCCACTTACGGCGGTTCAATCAGCGCTATTCTCTTCAATATGCCCGGTGATGTCATGGGTGCCGCCACAGCTATCGACGGTCATCCGATGACCCTGAAGGGGGAAGCTCACCGCGGGTTGGCAATGGCTATCTTTGCCTCATTCTGCGGTGGTATCATCGGCACTATCCTGCTCAGTTTTGTTGCTCCCCAGTTTGTTAAAGTCGCCCTAACCTTTGGCTCGCCTGAATATTTTGCCCTGGCAATCCTGGGTCTGGCCGTAGTCGGCAGCATCGGGGCCAAGTCGCAGATAAAGGCTCTGATCGGTATAATCTTCGGTTTATGGCTTTCAACTGTCGGGCTTGATCCTGTCTCAGGCATATCAAGGTTTACCCTGGGCAACCCCATGCTTCAGGCCGGCATCAGTTTTATCCCGGCCATCATTGGCTTCTTCGCCTTTTCGGAGATATTTGCCCGTCTTTATGATAAGAATATCAATGTGGGGTTCGACCCGGATGTGGTCAAGAAGACCAAAATTTTTAACTTCCCCAGTAAAAAAGATATTAAAAATAACACTACCAACATACTGCGTTCATCCCTCCTTGGCAATTTTGTGGGAATGCTTCCCGGCGCAGGAGCAACCATAGCCGCGTTTCTCGGTTATGGAACAGCTGTGCGCTTCTCTAAAAGACCTCAGGATTACGGAACCGGTATTGTTGAGGGTGTTGCCGCCCCGGAATCGGCTAATAACGGGGCTGTCGGAGGGGCAATGGTACCACTGCTCACCCTGGGAATTCCCGGAAGCGCAACGGCTGCCGTAATGCTCTCTGTTATGATTTTACATGGGCTGCGTCCGGGCCCCTTGCTGTTTGAACGTATGCCCGAACTTACCTACTCAATATTTGTAGGAATGTTTTTGGCAAATGTAATAATGCTCATTATGGCCATGTTTTTTGTCCGCATACTGGTCAGACTGCTCCTGGTCAGGTTTGAAGTATTAAGCCTCTTTATTTTCGTTTTCTGTGTCTTTGGCGCATTCTCAATTTATAACCGTTTTGTTGATGTCTGGGTAATGTTTGTCTGCGGAATACTCGGATTCTTTGCTAAAAAGTATGATTTTTCGATTGCAGCGATAATTCTTGGACTTGTGCTGGGTAAAATTGCTGAAAACGGTTTAATTAACGGAATCTCGGTTACCCGGGGTGATTTCGGTGCATTCTTCGTTCGTCCGATAACTATCGGAATCCTTACAATATCAGTATTTTTCCTGGTGTCGCCGCTTATTTTCGATTTCATTAAGAGCAGAAAAAAAGTGTCTGCCGAAAACTGAATTGTGAAGTAAAGCATATTGAATAGCATAAAACAAAGGGTATTTTTTGGAGGTTACGG
>JAHYJM010000033.1 GCA_019428945.1 Bacillota bacterium
TTCCTGATCAACAGATTTATCCAGTTCGGCAAGAAGATCGCGGCACGGGTCAATTAAGCCGGCCAGTTCTGAGAGAATTGGATATGACAGCACCTGTTCATTATCTCTAAAGAATCCTTTCCACCTTTTAGCCGCCCTGATAAACGACATTACCCGGGCCAGTTCAACGCCTGACAGGATTGCTCCTTTATTTGATCGTGACACTGCCTCTGCTATATCTTCAACACCTGATGGGGTGAAAGCATTTTTCAGGCAGAGCATCCGGCCTTCACCAGTCTCTTTATGCCATCTTCGAACCAAAGTTCCATCAGCAGAAGGGGTTAATCTGTTCGCCATTTCTTCCGCCATGGGACTAACTGTTAAACCGGCAAGGGCTTTTCGGATTTGATCGAATTCAAGTATCTCTATTTCACGTTCCCTGATCACTTCAGCCAATTGGCTCTCTCCTTGAAAGGTAATTATTGCCTTTAATTATAAATCTTAAAAGTTTGTCCCTGGCAGATGAAATACCGATACGCGGAGTAACTTTAATTTCAAGGCGGCCGTGATCGCTGTTTTCTGCCAGGTATAAGGGTTTTTTTCTTAAATCATGTCCATCGTACCTTTTATCTATACCATAAGCAATACATATTTTCCCCGGCCCATTGGTTAGATTTCTTATTTCACACTTAACGCCCCGGTTCTTAAGCATTAATTCAATACCTGACAGCGGTTCAACGGCTCTAATCAGAACAGCTTCACCTGAGCCCTGCAGACCCGTAACAACGTTGAAACAGTAGTAATTGCCATATATGAAGTATATGTACGCCCGGCCCGCAGGACCGAACATGGTTGCATTGCGCCCGGTCATTCCTTTAAAGGCATGAGAGGCCGGATCGTTATTGCTAAGGTAAGCTTCTGTTTCAACTATAATGCCGGATATCAGGCCTGAGGCTGTTTCATGACAAAGGTAATGGCCAAGGAGCCCCCTGGCCACTTCGACCGTATTCAGACCATTTCTATCATAAAAAAACCGTAGCAAAATGTTGTCCTTCCCCGGCTGCCCATAACTGTTAATATTTATCTGCCTGTTCCTGTCAACCATTCAGACTAAGGTAATAATTAATAACAATTTCTTTGAACTGGTCAAAAAGAGGCGTTAAATAGAATTCAGTTAAAAAAACAACTTCAGAGTTTTGCAGGGCTACCATGAAAGAGTTTAGTGGAATAAGAGCAACTGCAGTTATGATAATATAAACAAATATCAGCCCGACCACAGCTCCGAGGGCTGCGCCGCCGATCCGATTAAAAAACCCGATTACGGGAACCCGGTTAATCCATCTGAAACCTCCTGAAAAGAGACGAAAGATTAGCGTCAATGCCAGTAAAAGCAGGAGGAATGTAACCACTCCGGCTATCAGTTGCGGCGCCTTCTCAAGAGCTACCTCGAGGCCGAGACTCTGGATTAAATCGTGATGGGGGATAATATCCTCAGGATCTATAAATACAGCCAGACGATCACTAAACAACCTGCTGCCCCAGAAAGATAAAAATATAATCACTATGAAGCCTATGATATCAAAAAGCTGCTTGACCATACCACGGGAATATCCGCTGATTAAATGCAGGAAAAAGACCACAAGGAGAAGGATATCAAGCCAGTTCATTATCAGATTCCCCGCTCTTTTCCATACCTGAGCCCAATCTTTTATTCTCTTTCAGTTTAAGCAGCTCGTCGGCCAGATTTAATGCAGTCAGAACTGCAATTTTATGTTTGCTCATCTGGATGTTTTGTTCTGCCAGGGTTCTCATAAGACGATCAACATAAGTGCCGACCCGGTGCATCTCATTGGTCGAAGAAGTTCCCCGAAGGATATATTCTTCCCCCATAATTAATATGGTAACCCTGTTTTTCCCTTTATCCTCCATCTGCTTCGCCCGCTTTCCTCTGAATGCAAGCCTTCTGGAGCATGATTCGCTATTTAATGACTGATATCCTGCCTGATCAACCCCTGAGCGCGGCACCAAGGTTATAAAGAGTAGCTTCGATCTGCTTAAGCCTCTCGTTTACATCACTGTCAGTCAGGGTTCCCTCTTCTCTTCTGAAAGTTAGAGAATATGCAAGGCTGCGTTTACCTTCAGGTATCTGTTTGCCTTCATATAAATCAAAAAGCTTTACTCTCGTTAAGATATCGCCTCCTGCCTCTTTCATTGCGTTTTCAAGTCTCAGCGCAGAAATTTCACGTGGTACGACCAGGGCAAGATCTCTGATTACAGCAGGATAACGCGGCACAGGTTTTACCCTGGGAACTGTTTTTGCTTTTTCTGCCAGCAGGGTGAAATCGATCTCACAAACAGTTACCGGTTGGCCTAAATCCCAACTGCCGGCCACTTCCGGATGAAGCTGGCCTATAAAACCAAGCAAGTCTCCACCAATTTTAATCTTCGCGCTTCTGGTCGGATGTGTAAAAGGCTCGCTCTCCGGCAGGTATTCAACATCATCTATCTGTAGACGATTAAAAAATGTTGTCAGCACTCCTTTGATCAGGAAGAAATCGGCTTCCCTGGATGGAGCAATCCAATTTGGTTCGGGAATCATCCCTGTGGCTGTCATGCAAATCTTAACTTTTTCAGCCGGCAGCTCATCGAGTGGAAGCGATTTAGCCTCGTAAACTGAACCGATCTCAAATAACAGCTGATTCAGCTCCCGGTGATTCAGGTTATGCTGAACAGTTTTAAGCATACCGGGTATAATTGTAGTACGCATAATTGCCTGTTCCTCTGAGAAGGGGTTCTGAACGGGTATTGCCTGCATCCGCCAGTCTGTTTCCGGTAATCTCAGGCGAACTAGATTCGCAGGGTTGATAAATGCATAACTGATGCATTCATAAAAACCTGAAGCAGTTAAGATATTTTTCAGTAGATCCTGCAGTCTTTCTTCTTCAGACTCTCGATTCTCAATCAATTCACCACTGGGCAAAGTTGTCGGGATCTTATCATAACCGTGCAGTCTTGCCACTTCTTCAATAATATCTTCTTCAAGCGTTATATCAGGTCTTCGTAATGGGACTGTGACCTCTATAAGCTCTTCATTTTCCTTGATTGTGAAACGCAACCGCCGAAGTATTTTTAAAACTTCATCTCTTGCTATTTTCATACCGAGCACTTGATTAATTCTTTCCGGGCTGACAATCACTTTATTCGGCACTGCTTTTGAATAGTTAATGTCTATAACTCCCTTTAAAACATCTCCACCTGCTATCTCAGCAATCATGAGAGCAGCCCTGTTCTGGGCAATCATGACCACTTCATGATCTATACCTCTCTCAAAACGCTGTGAAGCTTCTGAAGGGAGAGTAAAACGACGAGCTGTACGCCTGATATTGGTCGGATCAAATGCGGCGGCTTCAATCAACACTTCGCTTGTTTTTTCGGTAATCTCTGTATTTTCACCGCCCATAACCCCGGCCATACCAATTGGTATTAAACCGTCTGCAATAACTAAAACATCTGAATCAAGTTTTCTTTTTACGCCGTCAAGGGTGACTAATTCTTCTTTATTCTCAGCTCTTCTGACAATAATTTCTCTGCCTTTTACCAGCTGCAGGTCGAAGGCATGAAGCGGCTGACCCCATTCCCACATTACATAGTTGGTAATATCAACCACGTTGCTGATCGGGCGGATACCAGCCTTGAGTAGTTTCATCTGCAGCCATAAGGGTGAATATTTGATGTTAATATTTTCAATTACCCTGGCTGTGTAGCGCGGACAGAGAATTTTGTCTTCAACCCTGACCGAAGCAGCGCCATCAACGCTTTTTGATATTTCCGGCGGGTATACGGGCGGTATTTTTACCTCATTACCGGTGAGAGCAGCAACTTCATAGGCGACATTGATCAGCCCGAGACAATCCGAACGGTTCGGTGTCAGCTCCAGGTAAAGAATTTTATCATCAAACCCCAGAAGGCGGTCAACTGGTTCACCAATGGGGGCATCACCATCAAAAATTAAAATTTCATCTTCCGCTCCCAGTTCAAGGCCGAGTTCGTGCGCCGAACAAAGCATACCGGAAGATTTTACGCCATAAAGAACCGCCTCTTGTATGTGGCGAGGGCCGGGCAGTTCTGAACCGGGAGTAGCTACAGCAACCTTATCGCCAACTTTCATGTTTTTAGCCCCACAGACTATACTTAAAATCTTGTCACCCACCCCGGCTTCAACCAGGGTCAGGTTATCTCTTCCCGGATGTGGTTCAAGTTTTAAAACTTCACCAACAACCACACCAGGCAGATCGGGGCCAAAACGCTCAACGGCGCCCACTTCAATTCCGGACAAGGTCATTTTTTCAGCCAGCGCTTCGGCGCTCATGCCCGGATCTATATATTCCTTCAACCACTGGTATGATACTCGCATAGTTCAAAACCCCCATAGCATTTATTATTCTGTGAATACGTACAATAATTTCCACAAGCTGTTTATTCACCAAACTGTTTAAGAAAACGGAGATCATTAGTAAAGAACTGGCGCAAATCGCCAATACCATATTTTAGCATGGCAATTCTTTCGACCCCCATACCAAAAGCATAACCGGTAACCTTGTGGGGATCATAGCCTGCTATTTCGAGCACACGCGGATGAACCATGCCTGATCCGAGAATTTCCAGCCAGCCGGTGTCGCTGCACACCCTGCAGCCTTGACCGGCACACATAATGCATGAAATATCAACTTCTGCACTTGGCTCTGTAAATGGAAAAAAGCTCGGTCTGAGGCGGATCTTCTGTTCGGACCCGAACATTTCACGGGCGAATAAAAGCAGGGTTCCTTTCAAATCGGCAAAAGTAATATCAGTATCGACAGCAAGTCCCTCAACCTGATGAAACATAGGTGAATGGGTTGCATCATCATCTCGCCTGAAAACCTTACCGGGAGCGATTATACGTACAGGAAGCCCTGGCGCCTGCTTCTCCATTACCCTGATTTGAACCGGCGAAGTATGGGTTCTTAAAAGAAACTGCGGGGTGATGTAGAAACTGTCCTGCATATCCCTGGCCGGATGATCGGCAGGAAAATTAAGAGCTTCATAGTTATAAAAATCAGTTTCAATATCCGGACCGTGAGCTACTTTAAATCCAAGACCAATAAATATATCCTTAATTTCATCCATTACCAGGGTCAGAGGATGTTTCTGACCGATCAGTCCCGGACGGCCGGGAAGCGTGATATCGATTCTTTCGCTTTCCCATTGCCCTTCTTTCTGAGCATCGCGCAGGGCAAATTCTTTCCGTTCAAAAGCCAATTCCAGCTCAACCCTGAGACTGTTTGCCTCTTTCCCAACAACAGGCCTCTCCTCAGGCGAAACAGTTCCCAGGCTGCGCAGGAGCGCGGTGAGTGCGCCTTTTTTACCAAGAATACGGATTCTAATTTCTTTAAGTTCTTCAAGATTCTTCGCCCCGTCAATCTTAATCCGTGAATCATTTTCAAGTTCTTTCAGTTTCTGCAGCAATTAAATACACCTCCCGGATAAATAAAAAAACCCTCTTCCGAGGGACGAAAGTTAAACTTCCGCGGTACCACCCAAATTAGCCATTTATGACTCTCTTGGTATCGATAACGGGATACCCGTTCCCGCTTAAAGGGTTACTGCAACCGTTCAGCAGGAAATTCCGGAGCGAATTTCAACAGGCATCGCCGGGGTTAGCTTGCAGTCGCGGCTAATCCTCCCTTAACGGCGCTGGTTCCCACCTACTTGTCTCCATCATCACTTTTACTTTAAAAGATATTTGCATTATAGCACCTGCAGGCATACTGTTCAAGGAGTGCTTTAAGCACGGGCGCGTATTATTTCAAAAAGCAGCACTCCGGCAGCTACTGCAGCGTTTAACGATTCAACTTCTCCCTTAAGCGGTATTGTTACCCTCAAATCAGATATATCAAGAATATTTTCCGAAATACCGCCTGCTTCATTGCCGACTATCAAAGCAGTTGGCCTGGTATAATCAACTGACCGGTAATCTTCTCCCGAGTCGGCAGTAGCGGCAACTATTTGCAAACCTCTCTTTTTCAACTTCAACACAAGGTCTGATGGATTCTTTTCGAGCAAAGGCAGAATCCTGAAAACTGCGCCTGCAGTTGCCCGTAATGCTTTCGGGCTGTAAGGATCTGTGCATCCTCTTGAATAGAAAACCCTGGCTACTCCGGCTGCAGCTGCGGTACGGACAATTGTGCCCATATTACCAGGGTCCTGAAGATGATCGAGAATCAGAACAGGATCAGCGGTATCGTCAACCTTACCGGCAGATTCACTAAAATTAAAAGGAAATATTGCGGCTACTGTCTGCGGGGTATCGGTTTCCGCAATATAGCTGAAGATAGCCTCTGTAAGAATAAGAATCCTGCTATCAACAGAATTATCTCCAAACAACTTTTCATAATCATACTTTAAATAGTTTTCAGTCACAAAAACCACACGGGGAATCAAACCGGCTTTAACCGCTTCGCCAACAAGATTAGGCCCTTCCACGGCAATTTGACAGCTTCTGTAGCGATAGGATTTACTTTTTTTTAGCTTAAGGAATTCTTTAATGTGCGGATTTTCTCTGCTTTTTATTTCTATTGTCAAATTTAGATCCACTCCAGCTTTTTGAGAAATTTATTTTCTCCCACTGCCACAATAATATCACCTGGTAGAATCTGATCGTCTGCAACAGGCGATATGTTGGTTTTTCTGCCGCTATTGCGTTTGAGAGCAATAACACTGATGCCGTAACGGGCGCGCAAATCAAGTTCTTTGATGGTTTTACCGATCATATCTTTAGGAGCCGTAACTTCAACAACGCTGTATTCATCGGAAAGTTCAATCAGGTCAATAATAGTGGGGGCATTCAAACTGTGAGCAATTTTCTGCCCCATATCCCGTTCGGGATAAACAACCCTGTGCACTCCGATTTTATGAAGGACTTTTCCGTGAAGCTCAGTTTGTGCTTTAGCCACGACGTGCTTAGCTTCCATTTCAAGCAATAGAATGGCGGCCATTATACTTGCCTGAATATCAACTCCAATGGCCAGCACAACGGCATCAAAATCTCTTACACCAAGCGCTTTCAGGCTTACTTCTGAAGCCGCATCAGCTTTAATGGCATCTGTCACTTCAGAACTGATCTCCTGAACCAGCTTTTCATTATTGTCTAAAACCATTACATCATGACCAAGCTCATAAAGAGTGCGCGCCACACTTGACCCAAATCGTCCGGCGCCTATCACAAGGTATGATTTTTTCACGGTCAATCCCCCCCAACGAGCTTTATCTTTAAATATTAAAAATCCCCCTGATATGATCAGCCGGGGGATAAAAGTAGATTTCATTAAGATAGCTGAGGTTATCAACCCTTAAGGAGAGGGTTATCCTCAGCGAGATTGAGCTGGTTGTTACCAATCCCATAAATCCGTCCTCTCTGGTCAGGTCCGGATTTATGGGCTTAATTATAATTCTCATTATTAATTCATCTCCGCAGATTAGTAATTAATACTGGCAGAGGCATATCTATTGATTTAAGCGTTACCTTTGGCAACTTCAACGAGGCGCGAAAATGCAGCCTTGTCATTTACTGCCAGTTCGGCCAAAACCTTGCGGTTAATCTGAACATCGGCTTTTTTCAGGCCATTGATGAAACGGCTGTATGAGATGCCGTCAATGCGGGCGGCAGCATTAATACGGGCAATCCAGAGTTTGCGGAAATCTCTTTTTTTCTGCTTACGGTCACGGTAAGCAAATGTTAATGACTTCATTACCTGCTGGTTGGCTACCCTGAAAAGCTTACTTTTCGCCCCATAATAACCTTTGGCCAGCTTCAATATTTTTTTACGCCGTTTTCTGGCGACAGAACCTCTCTTAGTGCGAGGCATATTCAATCATCCTCCTACGTATATACAGAATACCAATTTTTTTAAGCTATTTATAAGTTATCTAAATAAATCTTTATGGAATTAGCAGTTTTACCCGCTTTGTGTCGGCAGGCTTAACCAGGGTTGATTTACGCAATCTCCTCTTACGGGCAGGGCTTTTTTTCCCAAGCAGGTGGCTTCCAAAAGCACGGAAGCGTTTAATTTTTCCGCTTCCGGTTTTTTTAAAGCGCTTAGCCGCGCCGCGGTGAGTTTTCATTTTAGGCATTTTAACTACAACCTTCCTCTACTGTGTTTTGGGCGTTAAGATCATAATCATATTACGCCCTTCCTGTTTGGCAGGTTTCTCAACAACGCTATAATCGGCCAAATCTTTGGCCAGCTGCTGAGTGAGACGCTGAGCAATTTCAGGGTGCGTTATTTCCCTGCCCCTGAACATAACTGTAACTTTTATTTTGTCCCCGTTTTCGAGAAATTTTTGGCCTCGTTTTACCTTAACGTCAAAATCATGCTTGTCGATATTGGGCCGCAGCTTGATCTCCTTAATCGTGGTGATCTTCTGCTTTTTTCGCGCTTCACGATCTTTTTTACTCTGTTCGTATTTAAACTTGCCATAGTCCATAATACGACAGACCGGCGGACGGGCACTGGGCGCAACATTTACCAGATCCAGTTTTTTCTCCTGGGCCAATTTTAATGCTTCATCAGTTTTCATGACCCCCAGCTGGGTTCCATCTCCATCAACAACCAATACTTCCCGGGCGTTTATTTGTTCATTGACGAACAAATTCTTACTAATATCCTTTCACCTCCTAGAAAATGTAAACGAGCAGGTGTACACCACCTGCTCATAATATCCTGATTGCTTATGGATAACCCAGGTAGCTCTCTTAAAGGCCCCAGGGTGAGAAGCGGTGGCTTCTGCTTTAAATTTAATATGCAATAGATAATATATCAGATTAACGAGGTCCGGTCAAATTATTTTTTGATCAACCTCTTTTTTCAATTTGACCACAAAATCAGTCAGTGTTTCCGCCCCAAGGTCCCCATCCTGGCGATGCCTGACGGCAACCAGGTTGTTTTCAACCTCACGATCACCGACAATCAGCATGTAAGGTACTTTTTTAACCTGGGCTTCACGAATCTTGTAACCAACTTTTTCATTGCGAAGATCAACGTCAACCCTGAAACCTTCATTTTTGAGTTCTTCGCAAATGTTTGCCGCATATTCATGGCTGCGCCCGGTAACAGGAATTACAGCAACCTGAACAGGGGCCAGCCAAACAGGGAATGCTCCGCCATAATGCTCTATTAGCAAAGCCATCAGTCGCTCCATCGAGCCGTAGACAACACGATGGATAACTACAGGGCGATGTTTGGCTCCGTCTTCACCTATATAAGTAAGATCAAATTTCTCGGGCATCTGAAAATCAAGCTGAATGGTACCGCACTGCCAGCTGCGCCCCAGGCAGTCTTGAAGGTGAAAATCAATTTTAGGACCGTAAAAGGCGCCGTCACCTTCATTAACTTTAAACTCGATACCCCGGTCAACCAGAACCTTCTCGAGTAAAGACTCAGCTTTATCCCATAGTTCTACAGCGCCCATCGCTTTTTCCGGCCTGGTACTTAATTCGATCCGATATTCAAACCCAAAAACACTGTAGAATAGATCCATCAAATCGATGATACCGGCCACTTCATCCTCAATCTGATCTGGAAGCATAAAGATGTGCGCATCATCCTGTGTAAAAGAGCGAACCCTCATCAGGCCGTGCAATGTTCCTGAGAGTTCATGTCGGTGCACTACACCTATTTCAGCAATTCGTCTTGGCAAATCTCTGTAGCTGTGCATCCTGGATCGATAAACCAACATTGCTCCCGGGCAATTCATCGGTTTAACGGCAAAATCCTGCTCATCTATTTTGGTAAAGTACATATTATCCTGGTAATGATCCCAGTGGCCTGACTGCTCCCACAAAGAACGGTTTAAGATCAAAGGGGTTTTTATCTCTTCATAACCAGCTCTGCGGTGCTCAACACGCCAGAAATCGGTGAGCTCCTGCCAGACGATCATCCCGTTATTGTGAAGAAAAGGGAATCCCGGGCCTTCTTCATGAAGGCTGAAAAGTTCAAGTTCGCGGCCAAGCTTACGGTGATCTCTTTTTTTGGCTTCTTCAATCATCTGCAGATGATCCTGAAGCATTTCTTTACTCGGAAAAGCTGTTCCATATATTCTCTGAAGCATGGGATTTTTCTCACTGCCACGCCAGTAGGCTCCGGCCAGTCCGGTCAGTTTAATAGCTTTGATTAATCCGGTGTGGCTGAGATGCGGGCCCGCGCAGAGATCTATAAAATCATCCTGCTCGTAACAGCTTATGACAACATCATCCGGTAAATCAGCAATCAGTTCGAGCTTGTAAGTTTCATTCATATCGCTGAAAAGCTTTTCAGCTTCTGCCCTGCTCATTTCACGGCGTATAATCGGTTTCCGCTCTTTAATTATTTTTTTCATCTCTTTTTCAATCTCAGGCAGATCATCGGCAGAAATAGGTTCTTTAAAATCTATATCATAATAGAAGCCGTTTTCTATAGCCGGTCCGATTCCAAGCTTTGCATTCGGATAGAGCCTTTTAACGGCATGGGCAAGCACATGGCTCGCGCTGTGCCGGTAAATATCGGCTCCTTCGGGCGAATTGAAATCAATAAAAACCACCTCGCTGTTTTCAGAAAGCGGGTGAGTTAAATCACATTCCCTGCCGTCTACCAGGACGGCAATAAGATCTCTATTTTCAGCTACCTTCTCGCGGTATAAATCCATACAGGTGGTACCCTGAGGATATTCAGCTTCCCTGCCATTTTCAAATTTTACTTTTATTGTCAAGGGCTTTCACGCCTCCTCTTAAAAGTTTATGTTAAGAACATTTTTTATCTGAGATTAATAATAAAACCAGGCATATGCCCTGTCAAGCTGAAGGAGCTGTTACTTTAGCCTCTGAGCTTGATTGCGCCTGGCAGCAATTCAACCTCAACAGGTGTGCTGCCGGGTTGTTCGCCGTCAAGATCAAGTAAAGCTCCTTCAGCTGAAGTTACTTCAATTTTTTTGCCTCTCAAACTTGAAATACGCGGATGATTGAGATGTTTGCCGCCATAGACTTTCGGCAGGTTGGCCAGCAGGGCTGGCTTGCTAAAACCACGTAAAATTATAATATCAAATAATCCGTCATCGATCTTAGCATTTGGAGCAATCTGCATTCCCCCGCCAAAATAGCATCCATTGCCAATTACCACTAACGTTACCGGTTCATCACAAACTTCCCTGTCATCAACAGTAATTTTCATCTGCCTGTTTTTATAAAGCAGCAGACTTATCACTGTCCCCCAGAGAAAGGATACAAAACCGCCCAGGGCTTTGCTTGTCCGGTTGACGCGGGCGACCGTATCGCCGTCAAGTCCAAGACCGGCCACATTTATAAAATAACGCACTTCCCGATTGCCTTGTTTGTTGGTAAAGCTAACCTTTCCCACATCAACCAGCCTATCGGTGCTCTTCATAAGATGGTTAACAGCTTCTCTGATACCGGCAGGTGTTCCAATTGTCCTGCCTAAATCTCTGCCGGTGCCGGTAGACATAAAACTAACTGCAGCCTGCTCGTTTATAAGTATTCCCTTTTTGAAAAATCCGTTGATAACTTCATTGGCTGTGCCGTCACCACCAACCGATATGATTAAGTCATATCCGTCTTTAAGATACCTGGCAGTTATTTCTGTGGCATGATAAGGGGCTTCAGTAAAGGTGTAGTCATACCTGGCACCTGCTTCCTCAAGAGCGTCTGCAACCTCCGGCCAGCGCCTGCCGGTAGTTCCGTTAGCCGAAGCAGGATTTACAACAACAGCAATTTTTATTTGCTGCAAATAGAGCACCTCATTTCTGGCTTTTATCTTGCTTATGTGAGGATCAATTTGCTATTTTATAGCAAGCCAATTTGACAACTGCCGTATCTGTCTAAGAAAATATGCTTAATTATAACATAATTTACCGTTTAAGCGGCAGAAAAAAGCCGGGCATATTGACACTGCCCGGCTAATATTTCATGATATCCTTTATTAAATAATATATTGTTATCTATTCACTAATCAATTCCTGAACATATTCTTTAATCTGATCCCTTACTTCCCGGAACTTAGCTTTAATTTCTTCTTCGCTACCCTCAACCCGGGCCGGATCTTCCAGCGGCCAGTGACGTTTTTCAACTTTAACCGGAACAAAAGGACAGTTTTCACGGGCATCACCGCAAAGAGTGATTAACAAATTAATCTTATCAAGAAGCTCTTTGTTGATAGCATCGGAGGTTTGGCTGCTGATATCAATACCGATCTCATCCATAACCATAATCGCCATTGGATTAATACCAACAGGGGCAATGCCGGCGCTATAGACTTCATATTGATTGCCACCCAAATCTTTTAGAAATCCTTCAGCCATCTGACTGCGGGCAGAATTACCGGTGCAGAGAAAGAGCACTCTTTTTTGCTTTTGTTCACTGGTCATCGAACATACCTCCAGTTTATGCGATTTTCTTCATTGCCGGGAACCAATTGCGGGTGCGCAGGCAGATACGCACCAGGACCAGCATGATTGGCACTTCGATGAGCACACCAACCACTGTGGAAAGTGCAGCACCGGACGTAAGCCCGAAAATGGTAACCGCTGTGGCTATAGCAACTTCAAAGTGATTACTGGCACCGATCATAGCAGCTGGAGCAGCTTCTTCGTAGGTTAACCCGATCCATTTTGCAATTATATATCCAATCAAAAATATAACAAGAGTCTGAATAATCAGGGGAACTGCGATCATACCGACCACAAGAGGCGCCTCAAGAATTACACTGCCCTGAAGCATAAATAAGAAAATCAGGGTGGCAAGCAGAGCGATGATTGAAATAGTCCCCATATTCTTCAGAAATACTCTTTCATACCAGTCGATGCCCCGGGTTTTTATCAGGCGGGTACGACTGATGTAACCTGCTACAAGCGATACCCCGACATAAAGCATTACACTGAGGAATATAGTAATAAAGGGCACATACATATCTGCTACACCAAGCAGGAAGTTGCCGAGGGGAGCATAAAGGACCAGCATGGTGAGCGAATTTAAGGCAACAAGCACAAGCGTTAAGCCCATAAAGCCACGGGCCAGGTAGCTCCAGACCAGAACCATCGCAGTACAGGGAGCAATGCCTAAAAGAATCATCCCGGCTATGTATTCACCAGCTATCTCGTAGCCAATAAAGGGCGCCCAGATAACCCGCATAAAGAGCCAGGCAAAGAAAAACATAGTAAAAGGCTTTATCCCCCAGTTGATGATCAGAGTAAGTAGAACCGCCTTTGGCGCCTTAACGGCATTAACCACTTCGCTGAAATCGATCTGCACCATAATCGGATACATCATGGCAAAAAGGAATATGGCCACAGGAATGTTAACCTGGGCTATTGAGAGAGAATTTAAAAACTGGGCCGCCCCGGGAAAGGCTGCTCCCAGGCCGATACCGATTATGATACAGAGCGCAACCCAAACAGTTAAATATTTATGGAAAAATCCAAGTTCATATTCTTTCTGTATACTCATTAATTAATCACCTCGTTTATTATTATTTATTGTATACGATTTAAGGTTCATACTTATATTTCGGAAATTATATCTACCCTCACCCTTTCTTTGATTTAATAAATATAAAAACAGCAGTATAGTTTCTGTTACTTCGGACATGCTATACTCGGTTCTGCTTTTTCTTTATATTGGTATTTATTAACGGGTTTTAAAAGCAATTCATCAAAACCGTTTTCAAGCAGGGAAAAACCTTTTTTGTTGATTGAAAAAAAAGTCCACTTGCCGTCGCGTCGATCATTGGCCAGGCCAGCCTGCCTGAGTATTTTTACATGGTGTGAAACTGCAGACTGAGAAAGCTTCAATTCTTCCATCAGTTCGCAAATACACATTTCTTCTTCTAAGAGCATTAAGATAATTTTAAATCTTGTTTCTTCACCCAGCGCACGAAAGGCACTTATTAGCTGCTTCATTGTCCCACCACCTAAATACTTATAAACAACAGCTACATATTTAAATATTTAAATACGTTATTATTATAAAACAGAGTGAGCATTGATTCAAGCATTAGTTTACCGGATAAAAAAGAATCAGGCGACTCTGTGGCGAGCATATATTATCAGATAGGAAGCCTCACAAATAGATTATGAATTACCTTATAAAACAATATTACCAAAAATCATCCCCGATGCTGTGGCCATAACTACAACCAGGAGAACAAATATTGCTGTTTTCTGTGTGCCAAGCACAGAGCGGATAACAAGCATGTTCGGCAGACTGAGCGCAGGGCCGGCCAAAAGCAGAGCCAGTGCCGGGCCTCTACCCATACCTGCTCCAAGCAATCCCTGCAAAATAGGGATTTCAGTGAGAGTGGCAAAATACATAAAGGCACCTACTACGGAAGCAACAAGGTTTGCCCGCAGGCTGTTGCCGCCAACAAGCGCTTCAATATAGCGCACAGGGATGAGACCGGCGTCGGTTCCTGGGCGTCCCATTAAGAAACCGGCAACTAAAACACCGGCAAAGAGCAGTGGCAGAATCTGCTTGGCAAAATCCCAGGTGGTGTTCACCCAATCTTTGCGCTCTTCTTGTTTAAACCATTTGACCAGGATAAAAGCAAGAAAGTTTAACAAAGCAAAAACCACCGGCCATTTCACTGTGTAAAGTGCGTTATAGAAGCCAGCCGGTTCAGCGGGCTGGCTCCAGGTGGCAAAGATGAGGATTAAAACAAGCGTGAGGAAAAATAGGAAGTTCTGACCCGGGCTACGGGTTTCAGTTTGATCCTCATCTATTCCAGCCATCTGCGATGCAAGCCGGTTTTGATCGTCTTTGCGGTAAAAGAAAGCCATCAGCAAGCCAATCACTACCGCAAAGATGACTGCCCCGACAGCCCTGGCCAAGCCCAGCTCCCAGCCAAGCACCCGGGCAGTCAGCACAATGGCTAATACATTAATTGCCGGACCGGAATAAAGGAAAGCACATGCCGGTCCCAGACCAGCCCCTCGCCGGTAAATACCACTGAACAGCGGCAAAACAGTACAGGAGCAGACGGCTAAGATTACTCCGGATACAGAAGCCACAGAATAAGCGACAATGCGGCTTGCCCCGCTGCCAAAGTACTTGATTACTGCACCCTGCGAAATAAAATTGGCGATCGCCCCGGCAATGAAAAAGGCGGGCACCAGACAAAACAGGACATGCTCCCGGGCATATTCCTGCAGCAGGTGAAAGGCTTCAATAATCGCGCCGCCCACCAAGGGACTTTCAAAGGGTATAAAGTAAGCTGCTAAAAATATAGCCACGATCAGTGTTAGTTTTTGATATTCCTTCATTAGAAGTTCATCTCCTCAGCATCGACAGCTTAAACTCAAAATATTCTTGAAGGCTATAGTTCCTGTTTGATCAGCTCTTTGATTTCTTCCGGTTTTAAAACTTTGCCCGCCGATTTTACTTTATCGTTAATCACAAGCGCCGGAGTAAGCATAACATCATACTGCATTATTTCATTCATCTTGGTTACCTTTTGAACATCAGCGGCAACATTGAGCTCTGCAAGAGCGTTGATCGTTTCTTTTTCCAATGCCTGACATTTAGTGCAACCGGTTCCCAATATTTTAATGATCATCTAAGAACAACTCCTTTTCGTTATTTTTAAGTTAACGCATGGGACCCTGCATTTTTTTACTTCTCTGGTCCTGATTTTGCAACAGGAGGTGCTGCTGCGGGGTAAGCAGTTCGCCTTCTTCAAACTGTTCTTTAAAAAAATAGATGCAATCCTGACCGACGCTAAAATCTTCAATCACTTTTTTAAAACGCAGACAATAATTTGGTGACACTTGCTTATCCAATAATCCACAGTTTGTGCAATTCATTTAAGATCAAACCCCTCCGTCTATGTAATTTGAAATATCATGACCCAGGGCATCTACCAGATCAATCATTACTGTTTTCTGTTCCTGATAATCATCCGTAAAAAGTGGTAAGCAGCGATCAAGCGACTGCTGACCGACCGATAACAGAGCAGCAAAAGCAAGGCATGATTTTTCACCACACTGCTTACAGTTAATGCGCGGTAACCAGGTGTAGAGCTGCAGCGGATGAGGCCTTTTTTTTGAGGCGTAGAGTGGCTCAATCTCAGTTTTACGCTCAGCGGTTTCGTTGATCAAATCTTTAAGCCAGTCTAGAACCTGGCGGGCATCGGTATCATTAAGGGCCTTAATAAGGATCAGATTTTCCGGTTCGAGGGTGATCATGCGAAACTCTTTAAACATGGTTAAATTAGGTGCATGTTCATTGTAGTTGGCATTTTTAACTACACGGTTCAGGTAGGGCATGATCTCACTGATATCGTCAGAGAGGCGTGCCTTAACTCTGATTTTTCCTGCTTCCGCAAAGCAAGGAGAGGTATGATAGATGTTAATTTTTCTAAGATATATTGTTAGAGCTTCCATGTTTTCATAATTTCCCTTGCAATACAGGGAACTTGCTTACTCAATTTAGGAGCAATTCTTTTCAGAACAAAATATAGCGCCTCTTCCGGGTCTTTATCGAGGCAGATACTCTGCAGCATAACCTGGTCTTCATCATCTAAAGTAACAAATACTTTTTTCTCCACTGCGCTATCCCTCCCTGCTTTCAGGCATTGGCCAGATCTTCCAAAGCGCTGATTAAGAAATCAATTTCTGCCTGAGTGTTAAAAACGCCGAAACTGATGCGCACCGTTCCATTTAGTTCTACTGTTTCTATTGCCCGGTGGGCCTGCGGTGCACAGTGCAGCCCTGAACGGGCCATAATATCATATACTTCATCAAACATGTATGTTACTTCCTCCGGCGCAATATTGGTAAAATTAAAGGAGATTACACCGGTTCTTGAAGGGGCATCCTGCGGCCCGTAAATAACAATATCAGGAAACTGTTTCAGTTTTAAGAGGGCATATTCAGTTAAATCAATTTCATGCTGTCTTATTTTTTCTACTCCCTGTTCGAGAATGTATTTTACCCCTGCTCCCAAACCGGCAATGCCCGGGGCATTAAGGGTTCCGGCCTCAAAACGATCCGGCAGGTGAGCAGGTTGCATTTCGAGCAGTGATTCGCTGCCCGTTCCGCCTTCTTTAAGAGGCATTAGATCAATCCCCTCACAAATGTAGAGCCCTCCTGTCCCCGCAGGCCCCAACAGCGCTTTATGTCCGGTGAAAGCTAGCAAGTCAATATGCATTACTTGAACATCGACCGGGTATACCCCGGCTGTTTGAGCGGCATCGACAAGCAGGGGAATGTTGTGTGCCCTGCATATTTTGCCAACTTTTTCGATGGGCATTATTGTGCCGGTAACATTGGAAGCATGGTTAATCACAACCAAGGCAGTATTTTTTTTGATTAGCTCAGGTAGTTCTTCGGGGTTAAAAGCCATGCCGGAAGGGCATTTTAACAGGCTAAGTGTTATATCGCCTCCTTGCTCAAGCACTTTTAAAGGACGCCACACGGCATTATGCTCCATAGCGGTAGTTATTACATGGCTACCTTTTATTAAATAACCTTTCAAGGCAAGGTTGATTGATTCTGTAACATTGGACGTAAAAACAATCCTTGAGCAGTCTGATATTTTGAATAAGGAGGCCAGCGCAGAGCGGGTATCAAAGATGATCCCATCAGCTTCGCGTGATTTTTGGTATGTTCCGCGCCCGGGGTTTACTCCAACCTGGCGTTGAAAATACTCTACAGCATTGTAGACTGCCTCAGGTTTTGGGTAAGAAGTAGCCGCATTATCGAAGTAGACAGCCAATTAAAAAACCTCCGTTGTAAGTGATAAAATAACTCTGTGAAGCTTAAAATTTATTTCACCAGAACAGACTTATCTTCCAGGTATTTGCGGATCAGTTCTGCTGATAAATCGATAATATTATAAATTTTGGGATCGCTAATCCTGTAGATCACCTTAAGGCCATCTTTTCTCGACTGGACGAGACCCTCTTTCTTCAGAATTGCAAGGTGACGTGATATATTAGGTTGTTCTTTTCCCAGTGTAGGTGTGATTTCACAAACACATTTTTCGCCTGTACGCAGTAATTCAAGGATCTGCATCCGGGTTGGATGAGCCATCGCCTTAAAAAAATCAGCTTCAACAATAAATTGTTTACAAGTCATACTACGCCTCCCTGATTTTTTAAAGTGTTACGTTGAAAATTTTTTTACTATATTCCCTTATAGGAATATAGTAACTTTATTCTGCTATAATTTCAACCTTGATCAGCAAAATTTATCAATTATTTTATATAGAAGAGGGCAGGCACCGATTTGTTTCGGTAAGAACCTGCCCCCTTTTTATTTGCATATTTGAAGCCAATAAATGATATGTGGAAAGTTAACCGCCTGGTAGTAATCAGATCCTAGCGGGCACCGCCTCCGCCGCCTCCGCCGCCTCCACCGCCGCCGCCGGAGAAACCGCCTCCTCCACCGGAACCGGACGACGAAGCTGAACGAAAAGCGCTTTTAAATGACTGCTCCATCGAAGAAGTGACAGAATTGAATCTTGCCGGATTTGCAGCAAATGCGCCATAAGCAGGCCATGCCATATAGTTATTATTGCTTAAATCGGGGTAAACCAGCTGCAGTTGTTCCATAACCTCTTTTGCCACACCCATTACAACAGCGTAGACAAGGTAATGTTCCCACACTATCAGGGCAGGAATCGTAGAGCGGTCGAGCCGTGAAAAGTGTTGTAAAAACTTCTTGAAAGCGATCCATTTTTTGTATTGATCCGCACCATAGGGAGAAAACCTTTTCATCAGGGCAAAAGCAACGATCATAAGAGGACCGAATATGAAAGAGATCATACCGGTTACAAACATATCTAAAATTATTAGCGGGATACCAATTACAGTAAAGGCAATTCCAACAATAATACCGGGCCAGAAAATACCCATGAAAAATTTGTGTTTATCGGCAGCTTCCTTGATGCTTTCTGTCCAGCTTTTATAAAATTTATAGGTGCGCTCTTTGCTGCGCTTTCCGAAATCTTCAATTGCCTGCAGCGTAGTTCCCTCAGGGTTGCTGCCTGCAACATCGTTAAATAAAAATGAATAAAGATGCTGTTCGTGCTTCTTCAGCTTATCTCTGCCCTCAGAGGCGATTACCCTGTAATCGGTGAACTCCTTCTTAAAGATCAAACCGCGTACTTTCTGGTATTCTTCAAGTTTCAGGTGCCCGCGGCGGGCTAGATCCATCACTGTAGCCGTAAAATCTTCGGGACCGGTTTTACCCTTTCTGACCAGGTAACCGGCTTCAGCAGGTGAGTAATCCCCAGGTAATTCGCGGAAATAATCACCGCGGTATGCATCAGGGTGCCTTTTAGATTTTAATAGTGTAATTAAGTAATAGATTAACATTCCGATAATAAGAAGAGGTCCAAGGATAAAATCTACCCGGGAGAGAGTTCTTCTTAAGTTTGCCTCGCGGGCCCATTTTTCTTCATCGGCCAGCATGCCGGGTAAGCCATCTTTACCGGTAAAGTTGCCGGAATCAGGCACCAGCCGCTGAGGGAATGCAACACGTCCTTCCAGGAATGTATTAGAGGGCAAATCTTCTATAACCCATTCTACGGTAGCCGAGTCAACGATAGAAACAGATCCGTAAAGCGGACCGTGACCCCAGGCTCTTATCTGATCAATTCCTGCACCTTCAGGCAGAAAGAGAGTCACCCTTGCATAATCAGCCTTTTCACCCCATTCCTCACCGATAAATTGCCAGTATAGTTCTGCAGTGTCATTATGGACCTGAACAGCATTGTCGACGATGTAAGAGATGGTGAAGGTGCGATCTTCGTTGTAGGCTTCAAAACTCCAGTCAATATAGACTTCATCGCGATCAAATTCCACATAATAAATACCCGGGATATCCTGAGTGCCGACAGGCATCTCGTTGTATTGTACACCACCCTCACTGACCCTGACATCCCTGACCCCGGTATTGTATTTCAGGTATATATAAGACCAGGCGCCGCGGTAACGCCCGTTAAAGCGAAAGGTACGATCTTCAACTACTGCCATGGTGCCATCCGGCCTGATTTCCGCTTCGATAATCACTGAAGGGAAATAAAAAGAGCGGTCATCCTGCGCTTTAACTCCATTCGGAAAAGCGCAGTATACCGCTGAAAATATAATTAAAAAAAGAAATACGCAGTAAAATAATCTGGCAGCTCTGTTAGCTAGATTTTTATTCATCCCTCAGAGCCCCTAAAACTCTACTTTTACTGCTTCACGGGCAGCCGCTTCTTCATCAAGATTAAAGTATTCCTCTTTATGGAAGCCAAACATGCCGGCAACCAGTACTGTTGGA
>JAHYJM010000034.1 GCA_019428945.1 Bacillota bacterium
GGACTGGTATGCGCTGCCGTAATAATCATATGAACGAACAGCAGTAAAAAATGGTATAAGGCCCAGGGGAACCAGGATAACTACCGGAATCCCGCCAATTAAACTGTCGATTATGAAAGCAAGAATACGTATACCCACTGATGCCTTGGGATAGATGTAACCGCTGCCCTGCATATCTTCGCGGGGCGGTAACGGTGGCGGGGGTGTTTCCCCTTCAGAGGCTGCCGGTTGAACAGCAGGCGGAACAAACGGTGTTGCAGGTGGTGTCGGCTCAACTGCAGAAATTTTATCTGCATCAGAGGAGACTGGCAGATCAGATTTACAGTGTTTACATTTTACTGCCTTTTCAAGAATCTCCTCTCCGCAGTATGGACAGTCTTTAACCTTTCCTTCCTCTGACATTACGATACCTCCAAATTCGGATAATAATAAAATAACGAGTATAAATTTACTTCGATAAAAGCATAAATCTTTCCTGCTGCTAATTATCAAGATCGTTTAACAGGTAAGGGGGCGAAAATAAGGCCCCCTCATTAATCCAGTGTTATTTATTCAAGTATTATGCAGTTTATTGCTTATACTTCCAGTTTATTGAGGAAGTGTTCAATTCTATCCAGACCTTCCCTGATATTTTCCATTGAAGCAGCGTATGAAAGTCTTACATAACCGGGCGCTCCAAACCCTTCACCCGGAACAACGGCTACGAGTTCATTTTCAAGTAGCAGGTTGGCGAAGTTACCATCATTTTCAATCAAAACGCCTTCATATCTCAGTTTAAAAGTTTTGGATATATCGACAAAGAGGTAAAATGCTCCCTCGGGCATCAGGTAAGACAAAGAGCTCATATTATTAAATCGCTGGACCATGTAGTTTCTTCTCGCTTCAAAAGCTTTCCACATTTCTTTAACGCATTCCTGCGATTGTTCCAGGGCAGCGCAGGCGGCCATCTGGGCAATTGAATTTGGATTGGAAGCGGCATGACTCTGGATATTGCTCATGATCAGCGCCAATTCAGGGGTTGATGCCGTATATCCAATACGCCAGCCGGTCATGGCGTAAGTTTTTGAAACCCCGTTGACAACAATAGTCAGATCTTTTATTTCATTACCGAGCGATGCAATCGAAACATGTTCACCGCTGTAAATAAACTTTTCATAAACTTCATCTGACAACACGCAGATATTTTTCTCTACTGCAATTTCCGCTATATCTTCAAGTTCATTACGGTTGTAGACCTGGCCGGTGGGATTACTGGGGATGTTTAACACTAAAGCCCTGGTTCTTGAGGTAACTGCCTCTTTTAAATCAGAAGGTGTCATTTTAAAGCCGGCAGCCCTGTTCGTGTTAATAATAACCGGTTTACCACCACGCAGTTTAACCATCTCGGGGTAACTGACCCAGTAGGGAGCCGGAATGAGCACTTCATCTCCTTCATTTAGAAGCGCCGTGAATATATTATCCAGGGAATGTTTGCTACCATTGCTGACAACAATCTGGTTAGGGCGGTATTCCAAACCATTATCCCGTAGAAGTTTTGCACATACAGCCTCTTTTAACCGTGGTATTCCACTGGCTGCAGTGTAACGGGTAAAGCCCTCATTTATTGCTTTTATCGCGGCTGCCCTGATATGTTCGGGAGTGTCAAAATCTGTTTCGCCTGCTGCAAAACTAACTACATTTTTACCGTCGGCAGCCAGCTGTTTTACCCTGGTATCTAAAACCATTGTTGAAGAAGCAGTTATTGCTGTCGCTCTGTTTGAAAACATGATTTACCCTACCTCCAAACCTTTTTTGAGTATTCTATCATAAAACAAAATAAAACACCGCTAATCGTAAACAGATTGTTACCTTTTAGAAAGGCGTAATGAACGATAAACGGTGTTTAACAGAGATATTACTTATTTTAAAGCTCACCTGCTGCTTTTTGAACCGCTTTGACAATTTTGACATAACCGGTGCAGCGGCAGAGGTTACCAGAAATTGCTTTACGAATTTGCTGTTCATCAGGATTTTTCTCGCGATCAAGCAGCGCCTTGGTGATCATGACCATACCCGGTGTGCAGAAGCCGCACTGGATCGCCCCTTCCTCAATGAAAGCCTTTTGGATGGGATGAAGGTTTTCAGGCGTGCCAACCCCTTCGATAGTGAGGATCTCTTTTTCCTGGGCTAGCACAGCCAACACAAGGCAGGAGTTAACCGGTCTGCCGTCAATAAGCACGGTGCAGGTGCCGCATTCGCCTTCGCCGCAGCCTTTCTTGGTGCCGGTCAGGCCCGCTTCATCGCGGAGCACATCGATAAGCAGGGCATCTTCCTTGATCAACAGCTCTTTTGTTTCTCCGTTTATTTTTAAGGTGACTGCTACCTTTGCCATTACTGATGGCCTCCTTTCCCTGCAGTTCTTGCTCTTTCAACAGCAAGTTTGACTGCTCTTTCGATCAGTACTGCCGATACCTCAAGGCGGTATTCAGCTGTGCTGCGCACATCTTTAATCGGTTTTATATCTTTTCTGACGGTCTCATGTAGTTTTTGTCGATCAAATTGGTTCGCTTTGCTTCCTTTAAGCAGAGCTTCAGCGCTTTTAATTCTAAGCGGGGTGGGGGCAACTGAACCCATTGCCAACCGGACATCCTCAATAACCAGGTGATCGGGGCTGAGTTTCACATAAGCTGCAGCAGAGACAATGGAAAGGGTTACCGCTTTACGTTTACCAAGTTTGACAAATGCTGCTCCTTCATCTTTGGCAAGCGCAGAAAAACTTACTTTTTCAATTAATTCACCATCAGCCAGCACTGTCTGCCCGGGGCCTGTAAAATATTTTTCCAACTTTATGTCCCGGTGACCGTTTTTACTGCCCAGATGAAGATGCGCGTCCAAAACCAGCAGGGCGGGAACTGAGTCGGCTGCAGGGGAAGCATTGGCGATATTCCCGCCAACTGTTGCCAGGTTGCGAATCTGCCAGGATGCGATCTTGTCACAGGCTTCAGCCAGGACAAAAGCTTTTCCCTGAATCAGAAACGATTCAACAATTTCGGCATGTGTGGCCAGTGCCCCCACATTTATCTTTGTCTCTTCTTCATTTATATCTGCCAGTTCACTGATAGATTTCAGGTTAATCACAAATTCGGGCACAGCAGTTTTTTCTTTCTTAAATGCCGGCAAGAGGTCGGTTCCTCCTGCTACGATCCTGCCCGCGCTGCCACGTTCTGAAAGCTGATTATAGAGTTCATCAATGCTTCCGGGATTTATCAGTCTGAAACTGTTCACTTTTTATCCCTCCAGTAATCTAAAAATATTAAGACTCGCCTTTTTATGCTTTTAGGGCAGCGAGGATCTTTTCCGGTGTTGCGGGAAGGTCTTTGATTCTGACCCCGACCGCATCATAAATGGCATCAATGATCGCCGGCGCAATGGAATTACAGGCAGGTTCTCCGATACCTTTTGCGCCGTATGGTCCCAAACCAGCTTTTGATTCAAGGGTTATCGATTGAACATGTGGCGCGTCAAGCGCGGTCGGAATAACATAATCGGTAAAAGAGGAGTTAAGGGTTATTCCGTCTTCGAGAATTATTTCTTCGGTAAGCGCATAACCCATGCAGTAGATTGAGCCGCCTTCCATCTGGCCTTCACATCTCAAAGGATTAAGAACGCGCCCTACATCAAAGCATGAAACTATATTTAATACTTCAACTTCACCGGTTTCGGTATCGACTGCAACCTCGGCTGCGTGAGCACCAAAAGTAAAATCAGGGTGTACCTGCCCCTGCACATTTGAAAGATCGGGAACATCGGTAAAAGGAGCGTTGAACTGCGCTTCATGGAAAAGCTCAACTCCTTCTCCGGAACAGAACAGGATCACCTGTTTAAGCGGTAGCGAGCGATCCGGGACAGCGGTAACAAATATTTTCTCATCAGCAATATCAAGTTCAGCAGCTGTAACATTAAGTTCAGCAGCAGCCCTTGTGAGCAGTCTCTCACGCAATACGCGCGCCGCTTTCAGGGTGGCATTACCCGACATGTATAGCTGTCTTGTTGCAGTTGTTGTTCCTGCAAGTGGTGTCAGGGCTGTATCACTGATATAAATTCTCACTTTCGACAGCGGTACTCCCAGTTCTTCAGCAACAATCTGGCATAAAGAAGCTGCCTGGCCGCCTCCAAGATCGGGCACACCACAGCGAACTGTAACAGAACCGTCAAGTTCTACCCTGATATGCGAGCGGGATGTGTCATGCAAGAAAGTCATCCGCCCGTAAGTCATCATCCCGATAGCCATGCCGCGACCTACTTTTTTACTCTCGTCAGCAGGTTTGAGTTTTGGCTGTTCGTTGATCGCTTCCCAGGCCTGAACACCCACATCGGGAAGGGCTACGTAGCGATCCATTTTCATGCCTCCGGCGAGAACGTTGCCCTGACGGATACAGTTTTTCTCTCTTATTTCGAGCGGGGTGATCCCAATCTTTTCAGCAAGTTCACTGATTATTGATTCACAGGCGAAGTTAACCTGCGGTGAACCAAAACCGCGGTTGGCACTGCCAAAGGGATTATTGGTAAGAGCCGATTTACAGTCAACATCTACATTATCAATACTGTAGGGCCCGGCAGCACAGACTGTCGAGTACATCAAAACCCAGGGGGAAAGGTACGGATAAGCACCCGAATCTGAGAGAATCTCGGCTTTAATGGCTGTAATGATTCCGTCTTTTTTGGCGCCTATCTTGTAATGCATCACATAGCGATGCCTCTTGCTGTGGGCAAGAAATGATTCTTCCCTGGTGTAGGTAAGCTTAACCGGACGACCGGTTTTCCAGGCCAGCAGGGCTATAAATGATTCAACGGTGATATCTTCTTTCCCACCAAATCCTCCGCCGAGCATGGTTCCAATTACACGCACCCTGTTTTCTGGTAATCCTAATACTTTGGCCACACCCCTGAAATGTTCGATTACCTGGGTGCTGACCCTGATGGTAAGAACGCCTTGATCATCAATCCAGGCCGTGCCCGATTCGGGTTCAAGATAGGTATGATCAACAAAGGGGACCCTATAGGTGTTTTCTACGATAACGTCTGCTTCGGAAAAACCTTTTTCCACATCGCCTTTATGGCTTTTGAAATGGGCAATAATGTTCGTATCTTCTTCACCGACTTTGTATGAGTCGGGTTGAACAGCATCTTCAACGTTATAAACACCGGGAAGCGGTTCATAATCAACTTCAATAAGTTTTACAGCTTCTTCTGCCTGTGCAAGAGTCTCTGCCGCAACCAGGGCTACTGCTTCACCGGTAAATCTCACCTTGTCCTCGGCAAGTACCCTGTAGAGGGCTTCAAACCCTCCGCCAACATCCTTACTCTGACCAAATTTGGTGATTGTATTGTTATAGGGGACATCTTTTGCCGTTAAAACGGCTTTAACCCCGGGCAGGGCTTCAGCGCGGGCGGTGTTGATTGATAGTATTTTTGCCGCCGGATATTTACTGCGCAAAACTTTGGCGTAAAGCATACCGGGCATCGAATAATCTTCGGCGTAGTTAAGCCTGCCGCTGACTTTAACCAGGTCGTCGTGCTTTGGTGACGGCTTACCGATGCTCTTTAACTTATCCTGCATATTTCTTATCCTCCCTTTTCGGATCCGGGCTGGTCAGCGCCGGAAATGATTCTTCAATCCGGACCGGGCCTGACGCCGTATTACCCGGGAGAGCACCAGGCCCGATCAGGGCATCTAATATCTTGAGTTAACTTAATAGCTGTTTAAAAGCGTCTTCGGCTAATTTCCTGACGGCCTCACGCTTGTAGGGCAGCGAGTAGCGGCCTGGTATGGCATAGTCACAGACACTTGTAAGGCTGTCGGCAAAGGCTAAAATAACAGATTCGTCTACTTTTTTACCGGCTAACAGCGCTTCGCTGTCAGGGCAGCGGTAGGCTTTAGTTCCTACTGCGCCGAGCGCAACCCGGGCGGTTTTAATTGTATTTGAGCTGCCGTCAATATCAGCAGCAACCGCCATATTAATGCGGGCCGTATCAACACTAACCCGGCCAAGCTTGACAAAAGTACTTAATAAGCCGCCGGTCAGCTCAGGCATTTCAATCGAATGTAAAAGCTCTCCATGTTCAATTATTGTCTGCTCCGCCCCGGTAATAAACTGGTTAAGCGGCACTGTACGCTCACCGCCCAGTTTAACCAGCTTAAGCTGCGCATCAAAAATTAACAGCGCCGGAACTGTATCGGCAGGCGGCGCCGCGTTACAAATATTGCCGCCGATGGTAGCCATGTTCCGAATGGCAATGGCACCGATAGCTTTGATCGCCTCATGAAGCGCATGATAATTCTGCTTGATTTCAGGCGACTTTTCGAGATCTGAGAGAAGGGTTGCCGCCCCTATCTTCAGGCCGTTACTATTGTCTATAAAACTTAATTCCTTAATATTTTTTATGTACATCAGGCGTTCACATTCAAAATGATTGCGCTTCATTTTTGGGAGCACATCAGTGCCGCCTGCTAAAATTTTTATACCCGGCTTATGTTTGTCCAGCAGGGTTAGCGCCTCATCAAGTGTCTTCGGCTCGTGATATACAAAATTATGGGCCAGGATTCTAGTATTTGTATGCATGGTTTACTTAAATCCTCCCTTCATCTTTTGCTTTTAATGCAGCTACAACCTCGGCCGGGGTAATCGGAAGCTTGGTAAACCTCACTCCGGTAGCGTTGTAGACAGCATTGGCAATTGCGCTGGCGATAGAGTTAACCGCCGCTTCGCCAAGGCCTTTGGCCCCGAACGGACCGGTTGGCTCATATGTGGAAGCAAAGCCGGTTTCAATCTTATTTAAAGGAGGCATCTCAACAGCTGTAGTCATTTTATAGCTGTCATAAAAACCTTCGCAGTTAAGTTTGCCTGTTTTCGGATCGTAAGATGCCTCTTCTAGAGTACTGTAACCGATACCACGGTTTAACCCGCCAACCAATTGGCCTTCAAGCATATCGGGGTTAATTGTTGTGCCGCAGTCGCCAAGGGTTACTGATTTGACTACACGGATCTGGCCGGTCCTCTTGTCAACTTCAACCTCGACAAAGTTAGTCACAAAACAGGGTGGACAGTTTTTCTGGCGATAGCTGCCAGTTGCCGCTATTGTGCCCATACTTAAAACGCGGGCTTTGGCAGCAACTTCACCAACGGTCATTCTTTTACAATCGAGCCCCTTAGTAACAATAACGCCCTGCCCCGACTCTTTGTCCATAATTAAATCGAGATCGTGAGGGTGCTCTTCCAGAAACTGACCGGCCACGGTTAAAAGTTCCTGCTTCACTTTAAGCGCCACGTGATACGCAGCGCCGCAGCCACAGTAAACTCCACGGGTTGCATGGGTGTTGACATCATAGCCGGTGGTCCTGGTATCTGTGGGTGACAGGCTGACCATCTCGTAGGGCACCTTGAGCAGTTCGGATACAATTTTAACTGCTGCATCCCAGGTTCCGCCGCCGTGATCCATAATCGGAGTCATGATATCGACAGAGCCGTCTTCGTTTATCTTGACCGAAGCGCTTGAATAATCGATAACCTCGCCCGGCTTCGGCCCGCCGGTGCCGGAGGTGTGAAAACCCCTGGCCAGACCAACACCACGAAGCACGTTGCCATCACCGCTTCCGGGTTGAGGCCGCTCGTACCAATCAATCATTTTAGAGCCGCGCTCGAGCATTTCTTCAACGCCACAGCTTTTAATCGTCGATTTAACCGTGGGGCCCTGGCCCCAGAATTCATCCCCGAGACCTACATAATTCTTCAGGCGCAGTTCGATGGGGTCCATACCAAGTTCTTCAGCGAGCATGTCAATAGTGCTTTCAACGGCAAAGTTTACCTGGGGATTTCCGTAACCCTGCATGGCACAGCAGGGAGCCTGGTTGGTGTAAACAGCAGTTCCTTCAAATTTCAGATTGGGAAACTTGTAAAGGGAAGCATACCAACCGGCCATGCAGCCAAGAAGCGGATAGGCCTGAACATTATGGCCTCCGATGCCGACTATAACTGTTAAATGACCGGCTACGATCTTACCATCTTTGGTGGCACCGATTTTAAATTTAAATTTGGCCGGATACTTGTGATGGTCATACATATCTTCCTCACGGGATGAGACCAGCTTAACCGGACGACGTGCTTTCAATGCTAAGGCAGTGCAGATGGGCGTAATCGAGTTCATCTGGATGCTTGAGCCAAAACCACCACCTAAGGCTACCCTCTTGACATTAATCTTATTCAGGGGAATGCTGAAGATCTCACCGAGTAGTATCCTGACATTGTGAATCGACTGGGTTGTTGTCCAGAGGGTAAAACCGCCTTCTGGCTCAGGACGGCAGACCGCAGACTTAGTCTCCATCTGGGCATGATATACACGCGAAAGATCATATTCTTTTTCCAGGATCACTTCGGCATTATCAAAAGCTTTACCATCATCTTCGGCGGGAGTGTAAACAATTCCGCAGCCGCAATGGTATTCATCCAGGCGGCAGGAATAATCAAAACGGGTGCCGCAGGTGGGACAACAGTTAAATATACCAACTGTAATATTTCTTTCACAGGCGACGTTATTTACCACATCGAATTTGTTTTCACCGAGAAAAACCGACTCATAGATGGGCGCCGCCCCGGGTTTATTTGCTTCCAGGGGATCGGTATAAAATGGCAACTCTTTATATTCAACTTTAATTTTCTGCATGGCAGCGAAAGCTTCTTCTTCAGTTTCGGCGGCAACAGCTGCTATAGCTTCACCATAGTGGCGCACTTTCCTGGGCAGGACAAGGCGATCACGGTAGGTTTTCTCCGGTATGCTGACGATCCGCTCATTATAATAAACCTGGGGAACATCATCAGGGACAAGGCAGATCGCGCCCATAGCTTCAGCTTCACTGGTGTCAATACTTTTTATTTCTGCGTGGGCAACAGTACTTCGCAGGACCACAGCATGCATCATATCCGGAAGTTCGACATCACTGGCGTAGATCTCTTTACCGGTTACCTTGGCGATACCGTCCTTTTTGGGCAGGACGGAACCTATAACATCAAAGTGGTTATCCATAATCTTTGCTCCTTCCTTCAAACATGACCGGTTTTTTATCTTACACAACCTTTTACCAGGGCCAGTAAAGCCATCCGGACAGGTACGCCATTACCGGCCTGACGGAAGTAAGCCGCTCCTGCGTAATCGTCAACATCAACAGTAATTTCGTTAACCCTTGGCAGGGGATGCATAATTACAATGCCTTCTTTAGCTGTCTTTAAGAGTTCGCTTTCTACAATAAAATCATTTTTTACCAGATCATATTCTGCTTCATTTTCGAACCGTTCTTTCTGGATACGGGTTACATAGAGAACATCACTGACAGCCGCAGCTTCACTGAGGTTATCTGTCTGCTTAACGTCAACACCGAGTTTTTCAACATCGGCTACGATTTCTGCAGGCATTCTAAGTTTTTCCGGGGCAACCAGAATGATATGGCAGCCGAAATGCGAGAGAAGGCGGATAAGCGAGTGCACGGTGCGACCATGCTTGAGATCACCTAAAAGGGTGACGGTAAGACCCTTTAAATCTCCTCTTTCTTTCAGGATAGTGTATATGTCCAGCAAAGCCTGGGTCGGGTGTTCGCCGGCGCCATCGCCGGAGTTCAGAACAGGGTTTTCCGCAGCTAAAGCAGCTTCATCTGCAGCGCCTTTCTGGGGGCTGCGAACGACAATAACATCTGCATAAAGATCTATAACCCTGATTGAATCATAGAGCGTTTCGCCCTTCGCTGTGGATGAGGTCTGCACCTTGGCCGACTCTGCCACGGTGATTACCGAACCGCCCAGACGGCTCATCGCTGTTTCAAAGGAAAGGCGGGTCCTCGTACTGGGCTCAAAGAAAAGCGAAGCCATTACTTTTCCTTCCATATCTTTTAATACTTCACCGTCTTTTACTTTCTTCTCATAATAAGCTGCAGTTTCCATGATCAGATCTAACTCTTCTTTTGTGAACTGGGCTGCCGAAAGGATATCCTTACCTTTTAAGAGTGCTAATTGATCTGCAGACGGCTTAGCGGCACTTACTATCTCTTTATTTTTAATTTCCATATTTATCTGCTCCTTTAATAAGCATATTATTTTTATGGTTGCTTCTTTGCTGTTACTTTCTTATGTTCTCCGCCGCAACCACAGCTCTGTACGGCCTTTATAATACCGGTATAGCCGGTGCAGCGGCAGACATTACCTCTTATGTAATCCTTGATTTCCGCTTCAGTTGGCTGCGGGTTCTCGTCAAGGAGCGCCTTTGCTGTTACTACCATGCCAGGAGTGCAAAAACCGCACTGGATCGCTCCGTGATCAATGAAGGCTTCCTGGACTGGATCAAGTTTTTCTGCTCCGATTCCTTCTATTGTTGTTATTGTTGCTCCGTTTGCAGATGCGGCAAGTATTAAACAGGCCAGCACCGGCTTGCCTTCAAGCAAAACCGTGCAGGCACCGCATTCACCGATTCCACAGCCGTATTTTGTACCTGTTAAGTGCAGATCGTTGCGCAATACATTAATCAACAGCTCATTCGGTTTAACGTTTACAGATCTGCGTCTCCCATTTACCGTTAACTCTATTTGATGGGTTTCCATGGGCCGGCCTCCTTATAATATCTTTAAATTTACTTGTTGATCAGGATAGCTTTTTTGTGCTTATCCTCCCTCCAGGCACGATTCAAACAAAAAAAATAGCTGTCGCCTGGAAACTCTCAGCAAGAGCATCGTAACCGGCTTGGAATCATGTGTTGAGATTCTCATCGTTAAGCTCCTTATGTAGTGCCTGGCCGACAGCGAAAAATACTCAACCGGGCAGTTTTAACCAGGCTGAGCATCTTCCGAACGAAATACTTTACTGATGCAATTTTTCGCCATAATTTATGCCTGGCAGCAACCCAATTTAACTTTTTTACCCCGAAGGGTAAAAAGTAAAACTGTTGAAACACTGAACTCTACCAAAATTATATTTATATTGAGATTATATCACTGGTTCGCCGGATATTGAAAAGTTCCTTCCCGGTTTTGTTAATATTTTTTAATACTACTTAAAATTTATAATTTATCCTGTAATTAAATAAAGTGAAAATTCCTTTTCTTAATTGTAACACAGCACTTTCAATAATATAATACTATTTTCTTTGATAGTAAATGTTTTTAAACATATATAAATTTGTTTGACAGCGCGAAATCTGTAACATATCGGCTTGCGAAGATTGTTTTCGACATTATATCAGATTTAGCGGCACCCGGAAAGCCAAAAAACGCCTCTGTTAAGAGGCGTTTTTACTGAATTTAGTAGAGCTGAACTGGCTGACTAGGCCGGATTAACCTCGAAGAGAGCGTGGTTATCAAGATATTTGATTTTACCGGTTGTGTAGGTTAAAGGATGACCGAAACAGGGACCGTCCACAACAAGGGTATGCGCTTCTCCGCCTTCGCCGCATGGCGAGATCCCTATGGAAATGCAATAATTGATATATTCTTTATCCATAAATTTACCCAGCCATTTCTGATCAACCAGATCGCTGCGAATTGCAACCAGCATTGCCCTGCCGCCACGCCTGATCAATTCTTCAGAAACAAGACGTTCATTCATTAACCAGAGGGGCAGATTATAATCAATTTCACAGCGCTTGCTCATTTTTTCGACCCATTCACGATGCTCGTCCAGGTTGACATCACCGAATATACCACCGGTGATTCCATATTCTTTTTTCAGGCAATCTACAGCCTTTTCGAAGCCAAATTCATAGCCTTCCCAGGTTACTTCCTCGGTATGTAGCGGCAAGCCAAGCGCTTTAGCCTGCATTTCAAGCATTTCTGTTTTCAGCCCGTGCGAGCGACTTTGACCGTCGGCACCGACAAAACTGAGCAAACATACGGGATTAAGACCCTTCTCTTTCGCCAGAATAAAAGCCAGGTAGGAATCTTTGCCACCGCTCCATGATACAAATACTTTGTCACCAGCTTTACTGTTAATCAACATTCGAATTCAGCTCCTTATACTCATCCTCTTCAAGATGATGATTACGGTTATAATAAACTACTTTGAAGCGACCACCTTCAAGACGAATCAGGCTGACTGAAGCGTTATCTATTTTTAACTCCCAAAAACTTTTAGTATCGAGGCCAAGCACACTGTAAAGAATCGCCCGGATTGAACCGCCGTGACTAACGGCTGCAATACGCTTTCCATTGGGATGAATTTCCTGCATTCGAACAAGAAATGACTGCATCCTTTCACAGACTTCCTTAAGCGTTTCTCCCCCGGGGGCAGCTTTGTGGAAGGGATCGTCTATCCATTCTGAGATCCTGCTCCCCCAGGCAGCTTCGATCTCGTCAAACGTCATACCCTCCCACTGGCCAAAGTGAATTTCACGTAAAAGAGATGTAATTTGAGGCTTAATTCCGCTGCCTGCCCCTATCACCCTGGCTGTATGAAGAGCACGGTTAAGATCACTGCAGTAAAGGGCTTCGATATTTTTTCCGGCCAGGAAGAAACCAACCTTCTCCGCCTGGCAAAGACCGTTATCTGACAAGGGTGATTCTGTCCAGCCCTGGTAACGTCTTTGAAGGTTAGATTCAGTTTCACCGTGACGGATCAGGTAAATTTCCAACTGTTATTTTTCTCCCTTCACATCTGCAACCGGGTTTTGGTCTTCCTTGTTGCTGACCTGGGCATCCTCAAATGTCGCCATTTCAAGAGTTACCCTGGCAGCAGCTTCAACAAGGTTCATGGTCAGAACCGCTCCGGTTCCCTCACCAAGACGCATGCCCATGTTAATGTACGGCTTCAGGCTCAGGTAGTCCATCAGCAGGGCATGACCTGATTCAGCAGAAAGATGTGATGGAACCAGAAAGCTGCTGATCAGCGGACTGATTTTCACTGCTGCCAGCGCCGCTGTACTGGAAATGAAACCATCGATTACAACAGGAATTCTTCTCCGGGCAGCACCGAGAATCAGTCCGGTCAGTGCTGCAATTTCAAGGCCGCCGACTAAGCTTAAGACTCCGATAGGATCGGCAGGATCCGGCTTGTGGAGTTCAAGCGCACCGGCAACCACTTCCTGCTTATGTCGCAGCTTATCATCATCAAGCCCGGTCCCGCGGCCAACGACCAGGGAAATATCATATCCTGTAAAAGCAGCCATAACAGCGCTGCTTGCTGTAGTGTTACCGATACCCATTTCACCTGTGGCAATTACTTTAATACCGTCATCAGCTGCCTGATCAGCACATTCAATCCCTGCCATTATTGCCTGGAGAGCTTCCTGACGGTTCATCGCCGGACGACGGCGAAAGTTATCGGTCCCGTTTTTAATCCTAACTTTTTTTACTCCGGGAAGATCCGGATCTGACTTAACCCCAACATCGACCACTTCCACTTCAACATTATTCTGCCTGCCCAGAACATTAATTGCCGCTCCGCCACCGGTAAAGTTAGCCACCATCTGGGCTGTTACTTCAGATGGATAAGCGCTGATCCCCTCTTCAGTGACTCCATGATCTGCTGCCATTACATAAACTCTTTTTCCGGCGCCAGTGGGAAAAAAATCTCTGTGGATACCGGCAAGCTGCACAGCCAGATCTTCCATTCTGCCCAGACTTCCAAGGGGTTTGGTCAGGTTATCCATACGAGCTTTCGCTTTTTCCATAGCCGCTGCATCAAGCGGTTTAATCGCGTTAATTACTTCCTGCAGCTTTTGTTCGAGCTTTTTATCTTCAGTCATTGTTTGCCTCCTGTTAATTAGACAGATGTCTTAATATATGTTATTTTCAGAGCAATGCCTTCTACTATAGCAATTATCCTTAATCAATCACTTAAGAATTACAGAGGGATAATTTTTAATTTTACCTTATAAATAATTTCCACACACCAGTTTTCACATCCCGGAAGAAATTTAGCAGCTCCTATCTAAAATCTAAACTCCCGCTGCAATAATTTTATAAACCTGCTCAATATCGAGGCTTTCACGAACAACACCGGCAAGTTTGTCGTATTCTTTTTCTTTATATTCGCGGTAATGGGCAGGCAGGGTTTCGTTTTTTTCTGAAAGACCGCGTCTTCTCCTCAGGGTGTTGAGTAGTTTGCCTGTCCAGGCTAGGTTATCAAAGATACCGTGCATGTAAGTGCCGAAGACGTTTCCCTCAGAATTGACCGCGCCTTCCCACTGCCCTGTTGACTGCACATAGACAGGGTGACCAGCTTTGTGAAAAACTGTTTTGCCCATATGTATTTCATAGCCGGTTAGTTTTTCCTCTCCGGACATGCCGGCAAAATAATTATCGTCACGGTAACGCCAGGTTGCTTCAACCTGAAAGGTTGATTTTTCAGACTCCATTACAGTCTCCATCTCCAGGAAACCGAAACCGGGCACTTCAGCCTGAGAGCTTTCTACTCCACCGGGATCTGACAGCTTCTGCCCCAGCATTTGAAATCCGCCGCAAATTCCGGCCAGCAAACCGCCTCGATTAACATAATCCCTTAATGGTTCTTGCCATCCCATTTGGCGCAGGTATAATAGATCTTCAATCGTGTTCTTTGAGCCCGGCAGAATAAGCAAATCGGGCGAATCGAGCTCGGAAGGTTTGCGAATGTATGACAGATCTACATCTTCAAAAAGCTCAAAAGGGTTAAAATCTGTAAAATTTGATATACGGGGAAGCAGCACTACCCGGACTTTAAGATCGCGGCCGTCGGTGCGATTCGAAAAGCGTTCTGTCACGCTGTCTTCATCATCTAAGTTTAAACTGATCATCGGGACTACACCAAGAACGGGAAGTTTGATCAGCTCTTCGAGCTGCTTCAGTCCTGGTTCAAGCACCTTGATATCCCCACGAAACTTATTGATTATGACGCCTTTAAGCAGAGAGCGCTCTTCACTGCTGAGCAGGGCTGCCGTTCCATAGAGTGAGGCAAAAACTCCTCCGCGATCAATATCGCCGGCAAGCAGAACAGGAGCCTTAACTCTTAGCGCCAGCCCCATATTAACCAGGTCTCTCTCTTTTAAATTTATTTCTGCCGGACTGCCCGCACCTTCAATGATTATAATATCATGATCGGATGCCAGTCTTTTGTAGGCTTTATCAATTACCGGTAAAAGTTTATCTTTCCAGTCAAAATAGGCCATTGCCTCCATGTTCCCCACCGGTCGGCCCATAACTACAACCTGGGAACCCCGGTCTGATGTGGGCTTCAAAAGAACCGGATTCATTTCAACACGGGGTTCTATACCCGATGCTTCAGCCTGCATAACCTGCGCCCGCCCCATCTCATAACCTTCCCGGGTAACAAATGAGTTTAAAGCCATATTCTGCGACTTAAAAGGCGCAACGCTGTATCCGTCCTGCCTGAGAATGCGGCATAGAGCAGCGCAGAGCAGACTTTTGCCTACCGATGAAGCGGTACCCTGGATCATCAGCTTACCTTTCAAGAGTGGTCACCACCAGGCTGTTTAGTTGAATTCGTTTCTCTGCCGCTGTTTGCAAACCAGTTTTCTGTTTCCTGCAATAAGCGCAGATTATCCTGCCGCTTTTTAACAGCAATGCGCATGAAACGGTGATCCAAACCGGGGAAATTATCGGCACGCCTGACTAAAACACCCCTGCGGGCCAGGCCTTCCTGAAATTCTTTAATTCTGAATAAAGGATCTGTCGCTTCCAGAAGGAGATAATTGGCTGATCCTTCGTAAACCCTGAATTTTCCGGTTTCCTCAAATCTGCGAATAAGGAATTTTCGCTCCTTTTCTACCAGCTCAAGCGTATCCTTTATATAACTCTTTCTTTCAACACAATATAAGCCTGCTTTTTGAGCGAGAAAGTTTACTCTCCATGGGTCACCCCAGCGGGAAATCTCTTTTACTTTATTAACCGGTCCCGAAGCATAGCCAAGTCGCAAGCCGGGCAGCCCCCAAATTTTTGTCAGCGACACGATTACCCAGAGATTGTCGCATTGCAAATCGCGCAGGCTCTCTTCAGGACTGACTGTAAGCGGAATGAAGCTTTCATCAATCATAATTTCCGCTCCGCATTTTTTCGCCGCCCCAAGCAGGAAAAGCAGATCGGATCTCTGATAGAGCCGGCCGGTCGGGTTATTCGGATTACAGAAAACAAGAAGATCACCCTGTCCGAGTCGGGCAGCCACCTTTTCAGGATCGAAAGAGATACCGGGGGGCAAAGGATAGTATTCAACCAGCGCGCCGGCCAGTTTTGCCGCTCTTTCATACTCAGAAAAAGATGGTGCCGGGACCAGTACCCTTCGAGGCCTTTGCCAGAGCATTAAGAGGTGTATCAATTCATTGGCACCGTTACCCAAAAGCAGCTTTTCAACTGGTATCTCAAAAAAAGCAGAGAGCTTATCCCTTAATTCACGGGCCTGGGGTGTGGGATAAGCAATTATTTCAGGCAGTAATGCCGCCAGATGTTCAATTAAGCCGGGCGGTGGCCCCAGGGGATTTATATTACTGCTGAAATCGACCAGTGCTCCTCCTGAAGGGTTCCAGCGTCGGAGCGCTGCAGCAAGATCTCCACCATGGCCGCCTGTTTCATCATTATTGATACTAACCAAATTATCACCGCCCTGAAATACTGATTAAAGTAAAGCCAGATAAAAACCGATCAGAAAGAATAGTTCTCCCATTTCGCTTGCAGCGCCAAGTATATCTCCTGTAAGCCCTCCCAGGCGGCCTGCAGCATACAAAGTGAGTATGTGTGAAGAGAGCAGGGCTGAAGCGCTGCCGGTAAGGACCGGAAGCAACATTGCCGGCAACAGCCATGAAACAACTGCAATTATGATCACCGCACCGATAGACGCCTTCAGCAGAATAATTCGGTTAAGGCCTCGCAGGAAAAGATCCCCAAGCCCCCTGTCACGAGCAGGCCCAAACCAGGCGCCGCCGTAAACTATCGACCACCTGCCGGCCATTGGCATAAATAAAAGCGCCAGGGGAAGTAAAACCAGCCCGATTTCAGACAGTAAGATAATTTTCAATAAAGTTACAAAGATCAGCATGACTGCACCCATAACCCCGATTGCGCTGTCTTCCATAGCTTTAAAAGCTTTATCCCGGCTTGTTGTCCCAATCAAACCGTCAGCTGTATCAGCCAGACCGTCAAAATGCAGGCCACGGGTTAAAATGAAGCTTAAGAATAACAGGATTACCGCAACAGCCATGAGGGGTAAAACCCGCGACAGAAGCCAGCCCACACCGGCAAGCACCAGCCCAATAGTTGCGCCGGCCAGGGGGAATGCGGCTGCAGAGGCCGATAATTCTTTGCCATCCGGGCTGAAACGAACAAAGGGCAGGGGAAGAATAGTCAGAAAAGATAAAGCTCGCAGGTAGCTGTTCAAAATATTAATACCTCCCAGGATCTGATCCACCAGGCTAATAATATGAGCATGGCAAAAGCCAGCATTGATGTGCGGTAATATAACTTCAGGCCTCGCCCGAGATCGCTTGAGACTGCTTCTCTGCCTTTAGCGTTAATAACCGGACGCTCTATAATTTCACCGCCGTAATAATCTGCGCCGCCAAATTTTAAACCGAGCGCCCCCGCTGCTGCAGCTTCGGGCCAGGCGCTGTTTGGACTATCATGTTTGCGATAATCTGCTCTTAATATCCTCAGAGCTGAATTAATATTACCCTCCGGTAAACCGGCCAGCAGGATCAGAAAAGCTGTAAGTCTCGCCGGTAGAAAGTTTAAAATATCGTCAAGCCTCGCGGAAAAGTGTCCAAGATCAAGATAAACGCTGTTTTTATAGCCGACCATGGAATCCAGGGTGTTCACGGCTTTGTAAGCAACCGCTGCCACCGGCCCGCCAAGGGCGAGGAAAAAGAGCGGAGCCACCAGGCCGTCTGCGCTGTTTTCAAAGAGGCTTTCCAGGGTTGCCCTGGAAAGACCTGCTTCTTGAAGATCATCTGTATCACGGCTGACCAGCATGGCGGTTGCTGCCCGGGCTTTCTCAAGTTCCTTCTTTTCAAGGGCGTCTCTAACCCTTAAAATATGATTGCGCAGGTCGCCGCCGGCAAGGACCGTAAAACAAATATAGAATTCTGACATGAATCCGGCGGCCGGATGCAGGCGATGAGCATATGTGATCAAACCATAGGCCAGTAACCCGGACCCTCCCGCTGCTATTAACACGATGATCAAACCAGCCAATTTAAGGCCTGCAGGAGATGAAAAATATCTTCTTGCAATCCTTTCAAGTAAATTAATCAGCCTGCCCAGAAGACGAACCGGGTGAGGGAGCCACCGGGGGTCTCCGATTAACCAGTCTACCAGACCGGCAAGAATGATGGCAGACAAAGAGAGCAGGGTATAATTCATTTATTTAAACCGCTGTGGTATGCCGCAGAGAACCATCCAAACCTGATCTGCCTCTGCTGCGATAACCTGGTTGGCTCTGCCGGAGAGATCGCGAAAGACGCGGCCAACAGGGTAATTCGGAACAACCCCCATACCAACTTCATTGGTTACAATCACAATATCAGCGGGAGATTCTGCGGCTGCTTCAGTAAATCTTTTAATATAATCAAGGGTTCGTTCAGACGCCTCTTCCAATACTTTTTCTTCGGCGTATATATCCTCACCCTCCCTGACTGCTCCGTGGCTGTCAATATCAGCCAGAAAGCGGTTGGTTAAAAGCAGGGTCAGACAATCGATCAGGATTAATCGTTTTTCAGTACCCTCTTTCTCCAGGACAAGATGAGGTTCTAGCGCTTCTTCAATGGTTCTCACTGAAGGAGGCCGCCTGTTCTGATGACGGCTGACCCGTTCACGCATTTCTTCATCCTCAACCCTGGCAGTAGCCAGGTAAATAACCTCTTTACCACTATCTTCAGCCAGCTTCTCGGCAAAGGTGCTTTTACCGCTGCGCACGCCACCGGTAATCAGGATCATTTTGCCTGCTCTTTTATTGGTCAATATTTTCGCTCCCCTTTTCGCCGGAACAAATCTTATCACTAAGGTCTTCAATTCTTTTCAGAACAACAGCACCCTTTTCGATCATGCTGTTTAAGATCCGGCGCGCTTTACCATTACTGTAATCGCGGTTTTCAACACCATCCATATCAATAACATATACGGTTATGCCTTCATCAAGCACTTTTTCCACTTCTTCGAAAATAGGCAGGTTTCCTTCTCCGAATGGAATTGGCGGGATAACTACCGATTCTGATTCACGCAGCAGGCGCAGGTGTTCAGAACGGTGCTCGTTGTTCATATTCGTAAAAGGGGGGACAATTATAACCGGCAGACTGTGAAAATGAGCAAAGCGGCAACCGCTGTCCTGGGCAGATACAGGGCCAACCGACAACCGGCAGCCTTTCTGGTTTAACATTTCCATAACCGGCAGGGCTTCTTCGCCGCCTCCGATAACATGCACTCTTGGCCCTTCATTTCTGCCGTCACCCGGTTTACGTCCCTTTACCACACTCACCTGCAAAACTCCATGCAGAGGATGACGAAAAGTCGAGGCCGGAACACCATAGGATTTTTGAATATTTTCAGGTGTGATAACTTCTTCTGCCCGGCCGGCAGCGAGCACACGCCCACCGGCTAATAGGATATAGCGGTTAAAATGATGCACTGCCAGATTTATGTCATGAATAGCGGCTATAACGGTTACACCTTCTTCACGGTTCAAACGCGAAGCCAGTTCCAGAAGCATCGACTGGTAACCGATGTCAAGGTTTGCAGTAGGTTCATCTAAGAGTAAAACTTTTGGCTGCTGAGCCACAGCACGGGCCATTATAACCCGCTGTTTTTCTCCACCGCTTAAAGCTGCTATTGAGCGTTCAGCCAGGTGTGATACCCCGGTCATTTCCATCGATCGTTTGACTATCTCGCAATCTTTAATGTCTTCTTTCCGGAAACGGCTCAGGTAAGGAAACCGCCCCATCATTACAATCTCTTCA
>JAHYJM010000168.1 GCA_019428945.1 Bacillota bacterium
CGGTCATCTGACTGAGTAAAAATGATTCTGCCTGGTTTGATTTTGAATTAGTTTCAGATGTTTTGGATTAGCGTAAGAAGAAGGTGTTGGTTTTGCTGAAAAAAGTTATTATTCTTCATATCATTTTGATCATAGTTTTTGTCGGCACTGGCTGCCAGCCGGAACCGGAAGAGTTTGATCAATCAGCTTTAATCGTTGTTAACAACTATGTCGAAGAGATGTCGGCGGCATTGCTTGACGAAACCCTGATAGCTGATCTCAAAGGCTGGATAAGGGATTATTACGCAGAAGAAGAACTGCCGCTCAGTTATGATGAAGAACGCAGACAGTGGTTATCAGAGCACCGGACGAATCTCAGTGAGGTCAGGGATAGACACCTTGAAGGCAGCTTTCCTACAGAAGAAGAGATTGCTACCTGGCAGGTCGTGGTTGTGCGCGGAGATAATGAGTGGTTGCTTGAAGGGGCTGAGGTGCTAGCAGCGCTGGATAGACTCGAAGAAATATATGCTGAGACGGTTGGCGTTATCGATATAATCATCAACAGCGGCGGTGAACTTGATCTTCCCCAGTCTGAAAGCGTTTTGGAGCTTATTGAAAATATCGAACCGCAGGTAAGTGAAGTCAGGGGTATATTTTTCCGCTAATTTGCAGATCGAAGGGTTGATAGGAACGATGCTCTTTAAGGAAACTGGTCTGGGTGGAGTTTACCTGATCGAGACAAAGCCGGCGCAGGATCAGCGGGGTTATTTTGCCCGTGTTTTTTGCCGGGAAGAGTTCGAAAAGCTTGGCCTTGAAAGTGAATATGCACAGAACAGTATTTCCTATAACCGGCAGAAGGGCACTCTACGAGGCATGCATTACCAGGTTGAGTCGGCCGCCGAGGTTAAGCTTGTGCAATGTGTGCGGGGTTCTATATTTGACGTTATAGTTGACCTGCGCCCTGAATCTGAAACCTATTGCGGCTGGTACGGAGTTGAACTCAGCGCTGATAACAATAGCCTGTTGTATGTTCCCGAAGGGTTTGCCCATGGTTTTCAGACTTTAAGCGATCATACAACTGTCTACTATATGATTTCCAGAGCTTATGCACCGGAATACGCCCGGGGAGTGAGGTGGAATGATCCGGCATTTGGCATTAAATGGCCGCTTACTGATCCGGTTATATCGGAAAAAGACAGGCAACTGCCGGATTACAGACGATGAAAGATGTGCTGTTAACAGGAGCAAGAGGCTTTATCGGATCGCACTGTCTTGAGGCCTTGATCGAGCGGGGTTTTACCGTGCATGCCGTAAGCGGCAAAGGCAGGCGTAACAGCTACCGTGAAGGCGTGGAATGGCATCATGCAGACCTGCACAATGCTGAGCATGTGCTCTGCCTGATGGCGGAGGTTAAACCGCAGTACCTGCTGCACCTGGCCTGGGATGTAACTCACGGCGTTTACTGGCGATCGCTGGAGAACCTGCGCTGGGTGAAGACCAGCCTGAGCCTGCTACAGGCCTTTATTAACGGTGGCGGCAGCAGGGCGCTCATGGTGGGAAGCTGTGCCGAGTATGACTGGAACTACGGATACTGCACCGAAGAGCTTACGCCTCTTCAGCCGGGCACATTATATGGTGTCTGTAAGGATGCCCTGCATAAGGTGGCAGCTGCAGCTGCGGCTGAGAGTGGTGTCAGCCATGCCTGGGCACGACTCTTTTTCTTATACGGCCCCGGCGAGCAGGAAGATCGGTTATTACCTGCTGTAATCAGCTCACTCTTAAAAGGGGAAGAGGCATTCTGTACCCACGGCGAGCAAATTCGCGATTATATGTATATTAAAGATGCTGCAAGCGCTTTAGCTGCCCTGCTAGACAGCGAGATCAAGGGGGCGGTTAATATCGCCTCGGGTCGCCCGGTGGTTTTAAAAGATTTAATCGCGGAAGCGGCAAAATTAACCGGCAGGCCTGACCTGGTCAGACTGGGTGCTCTGGCTGTATCAGCAGACGATCAACCGCTGCTGCTGGCTAACACAGGTCGATTAAATGATGAGGTAAAGTGGTATCCGCGCTATAGTCTGCAGGACGGGTTAAAAGAAACAGTTCAATGGTGGCAAAAAAAAATGAGAGCGTAGGGCAAGGGGGCGTTTCTTTTGTCCCCCGGGAAAAGGGTAGAGAAAAAAATCTCCCTGGCCTCTTCCCGGGAGGGTAAAAGGACAGAGAGAAGTGTCCCACTGTCTTTGGATCGGATCAATAAAGGGGTGGGTTATACTTGAAAGCTGCTGAAAAACTTAAAATTGTCATCGTCGGCACAGGTTATGTCGGGTTGACCACCGGGGTAGCCATGGGTTTCCTCGGTCACAATGTCATCTGTGTTGATACAAATACGTCTATAATTGATAAACTTGAGCGGGGTATATCAACCATTTATGAACCCGGTCTAAAAGAGCTGCTGAAAGAGAGCGGCCGCACAGTAACTTTTACCGGCGATATGCCAGCCAACCTGCCTGATGCAGATATAGTTATTATCGCTGTGGGCACCCCTTCAAAACAGAATGGTGATACCGATTTGAGCTATGTCGAAGCGGTAGCGAGGGAGATTGGA
>JAHYJM010000169.1 GCA_019428945.1 Bacillota bacterium
ATGGTCCGCGAGCTGCGCCACCTCGGGGAGAAGGCGGCCCTCCATTACCTCATGGCGGAGGTGATCGAGGAGCAGGCGGCCGCGGTCCGGGCCTTCGAGAAGATGGGCTTCGTCCGCGCCGCGAAGTACGAAAACTTCGTCAACGACCAGAAGGGGGGGCTTCACAACCTGCTGGTCCTGCTGTACCCGATGTCCTCCCCGTCGGATGACCTCCGCGTCTGATTCCGTGTATACTTTTCCCTTCGGCCGGCCCGGGACTCCCTCTCCGGAAAGATGACGACACCGATGGAAAAAGAATCCCTGTTCCGGCGGGTGAAGCGCGTTCTGATCGGGGCTCCCCGGGACCTCTTCGACCCGAAGATCTTCCACAACGTCTCCCTCATTGCCTTCTTCGCCTGGGTGGGGCTGGGCGCGGACGGGATCTCCTCCTCCTCGTACGGCCCGGAGGAGGCGTACCTCGCCCTCGGGGGGCACACCGTCCTCGCCCTCTTCGTCGCCGCGGCCACGGTGCTCACCGTCCTCGTCATCTCGGGCAGCTACGCGCAGATCATCGAGGCGTTCCCCTCCGGCGGCGGCGGCTACATCGTCGCGTCGAAGCTCCTCGGGGAGAAGGCGGGGGTGGTCTCGGGCTCCGCCCTCGTCATCGACTACGTCCTGACGATCACGATCTCGGTCGCGGCGGGGGCGGACGCGATCTTCAGCTTTCTTCCCCCTCCGTGGCTCGCCCACAAGTTCGCGTTCATCGTCTTCGTCCTTCTCTTCCTGATCTGGATCAACCTTCGGGGGGTCAAGGAGTCGGTGCTGGTGCTCACGCCGATCTTCATGGCGTTCCTCCTCACCCACGTCCCCCTGGTCCTCTACGCGGTGCTGCGTCACGCCGGGGACCTCCCCACCGTGGCCACCCATGTTTCCGCCGATCTCACCGCGGCGTCCCGGGAGATGGGATGGCTGGGGGTCGGGGCGCTGCTGCTTCGGGCCTACTCGATGGGCGCCGGCACGTACACCGGGATCGAGGCGGTCAGCAACTCGATGCAGACGCTGCGGGAGCCGCGCGTGCAGACCGGGAAGCGGGCCATGGCCTACATGGCGCTCTCCCTGTCGTTCCTGGCCGGGGGGATCATCCTCGGCTACGTCCTGAACGGGGTCACGCCCGTCTCCGGGAAGACGCTCAACGCCGTCCTCTTCGGGGACCTGGTGAGCAGCATTTGGCAGGGGAGGAGCGCCGAGCTCATCGCCGCCTTCGTCCTCTTCACCGAGGCGGTCCTGCTGTTCGTCGCCGCCCAGACCGGCTTCCTCGGCGGGCCGCAGGTCCTCTCCAACATGGCGATCGACTCCTACATGCCCCACCGGTTCGCCCACCTCTCCTCGCGGCTGGTGACGAAGTACGGCGTCTACTTCATGGGGGGGATGGCGTTCCTGATGCTCTTCATCACCGGCGGCTCGGTCCGGTACCTCGTCATCATGTACTCGATCAACGTCTTCCTGACCTTCAGCCTGTCGCAGTTCGGGATGGTGGTGCACTGGTGGAAGGATCGAAAGTCCGTGGAGGGGTGGAAGCACGGGATGACGATCAACGGGATCGGCTTCCTCCTCACGGCGTCGATCCTCTGCGCCACCCTCTGGATGAAGTTCCCCGAGGGCGGCTGGATCACCCTGCTGATCACGGGGTCGTTCTGCGCGGCGGCGTTCCTCATCCGGAGCCACTACCGCAAGGCGTCGGGGCATCTCCGGCGACTCGACGACCTGCTCCTCGACCTCCCCGGCCCGACGACGGCGGCCGCCCAGGAGCCGATCCTCCGGCGGCAGTCCCCCACCGCCGCCATCCTGGTGTCCGGGTACAACGGCCTCGGGATGCACGTCATCTTCTCGATCATCCGCTCCTTCCCCGGCACGTTCCGGAACTTCGTGTTCCTGTCCGTGGGCGTGATCGACACCAGCCGGTTCAAGGGGGTGGCGGAGATCGAGAACCTCTCGGAGGATCTTCGGGGGCAGCTCGCGAACTACGTCGAGTTCGTGAAGGGGCACGGGTACTACGGCGAGGCGCACCACCGGGTGGGCACGGACGTCATCGAGGTCCTGCAGGGGATGGCGACGGACGTGGCGGCCGATTTCCCCAACGTCGTCTTCTTTGCGGGCCAGCTCGTCTTCCAGGAGGAGAACTTCTTCAACAAGCTGCTCCACAACCAGACGGCGTTCCTCGCGCAGAAAAAGCTCGTGTTTTCCGGGCACCCGATGATCGTGATGCCGATCCGCGTCCTCGAGTGAGGGCGCCGCGGCCCCCCCAACGGGGTTGACGGGGCCGCGGGAGATCTGCCACAATGCCCGGAATAAGAACGGCGTTTTCTTGCACAACCACCTTACAAGGAGGTGTGAGATGGCAACGGTTCGGAAGGCGGGCTGGTTCGTGGTGGTGGCCGTGATGATGGCCGGGTGGATGGGTGTGCTCGGGTCGGTCCGGGGGGTCGCCGAGGCGGGCGTGATCGCCTCCAGCCTTTCCGACGCGGGAAGCCGGGTCGAGGACCTGGCCAAGGTCCAGTCGTTCCTCGAGAACAAGGTCGTCGTCCAGA
>JAHYJM010000170.1 GCA_019428945.1 Bacillota bacterium
ATATGTTAGCTTCTCCATCCTTATCTCACCCTCCATTCGAATTAAACATTAAACTGTGACAAAGGGACGGGGACTTTGACACACTTTCCTGTGTGACAAAGGGACGGGGACTTTGACACACTTTCCTGAATCATTTCAGACTTCTATACTTATAGCTGTGATTCCAGATCAAAAAAATGTGACAAAGGCACCGTCCCCTTGTCACAGTTATCAGCCAAGCCGGTGACCGAAAGGGGTAAGTGCGAGCATGGCCAGTTTGATATGTTGCCTGGCAAAGGGAATGCCGATGATGGTCAGAGCCAGAATAATTGCCAGCAAAAAGTGGGTCAGGGCTATAGTGAGGCCAAAAGTGATAATCCAGAGGATATTAAAAATGACTGATATTGTTCCGGTGGCAGAAGGCCCGTCGATGATAACCCTGCCGAAAGGAACAAGCCCAAGCAGGGATAGTTTGAAGCACTGAATCCCGAAGGGAATACCGATTATAGTGATGCAAAGCGCTAAACCGCCTATGATGTATAGAAGAAAGATAATCCAGCCACCGAAGATAATCCACAATATATTACCAAGTATACTCAATCTGTCTGGACACCACCTGTTAAATGAATTGTTTCATTCTCATGATAGATGCTATGATCAGGAAAAGCAAGAGCCGCTAGAGGTAGTTGATAAGCTTTCCGATCGCCTTTTCCGTATTTATTTTAAAATAAAAAGTGATCACTTTTCTTCCTGCATCCAGAAGCGCCTGCCTGTCACCAAGGGCCTGGGCGCTTTTAAGCACTCCAAAGGTGACCGACGAACTGCTGCTGCCGGGATTCTCGGGAATGGCAATATCTTCGGGCATTTTCCCGGTTAATTGAATAAAGAGGCCGTTACCTGCGTCTCCCTTGTGCAGCTGGCCGGTGGAATGCAAAAACCTCGGACCGTAACCGACCGTGACGGCGACACGATAATCTTCCTGCAGTTTATCTCTTAAAGCCTGCAGGGCATGATCTGTTGCGGGGGTAGGTGTCAGATATGCCTGCAAAGATATATAACTGCGCCCTCTGCAGTCCTTATCGCCGGGTTTTAAGCTCTTCAGAAACTCCTGCCAGGTTTCATGAAGATCTTTCTTTTTAAACCCGCTGAACACTTCTATTCCCTCAACATTCAGATCCCTGGGGACTGTGGGCAGCACGCCTTTTTCGCTGTATTCAGCAACCAAACTCCTGGCCTGTACTTTTGCCGCTTCAACATTGGGCTGGTCAAAAGGATTAATTTTCATTGACCAGCCTGCAACAGCTGTGGCCAGCATCCAGCGGAATATTTCTCCACCAAGGGCGTAATTTTCTTTAATCTTTATCTCAATTACAGGATGGCCGCCTTCGATCAGCGCCTGCACTTTGGGATGGTTTGTTTTATCCTTCGCCATATTATAGTAAATAAAGAGGCGATCACCTGAATATACTGCAGGCGAGGCTAGTGTTTCACCATCTACAGGTAAGATGCCTTTACCTTCTTTTCCGGTGCTTTCTGCAATCAGTTGTTCAAGCCATGCGCCAAATGGCTGCAGCCCAGCAGGAAAAATAAAGGTGAGTTTATCGCGCCCGGCTTTTGCACAGGCGCCTGCTGCTGCTCCGAGCCAGGCCGGATTGTCTTCATTAACAAGGGCACTGCCGCCTGTAGCTTCTTGTGCAGCTATAACTGCATTTTTTAGCAGCAGATCCAAATTTGCCCCAATTAAACCGGCCGGAACAAGGCCGAAATATGAGAGAGCCGAGTAGCGGCCGCCGATCTCGGGATCATTGAGGAAAATTTTTCTGAAATCGAGCTCCCGGGCTGCTTTTTCCATACCGCTGCCGGGGTCGGTTATCGCTATGAAGTGTTCTCCGGCGCTGTGTCTGCCCAGAATTTCGATCGATCTGTTGTAAAAATATTTCATCAGCGAAAAAGTTTCAACCGTACCACCGGACTTGGTTGAAACTATAAATAGTGTTTTGCTGAAATCCAGCTTTTTTTCTTTGCCCAGAATGGCACCCGGATCGGTACTGTCAAGGATATTAAGTTCAAGATAGCCCGTTTTTACACCGAAGATTTTTCTATATACCTCTGGCGCCATACTTGAACCGCCCATGCCCAGGAGCAGTGCATCTGTATAACCAGCCTGGCGAATCTCTTCGGTTAAATCATGAATCTCACCTAAGGCGCCAATCATTTTCTCATGACTGTTAAGCCAGCCGAGCCGGTTACCAATTTCCTCCGGGTCATCTTTCCAAAGAGTGTGGTCGTGCTGTTGAATTCTTTCTACTACCCGTTCTTTTTCAAGTTTCTTGATTTCTTCATGGATCAATTCTTCCGGCAAGTTGTAGCGTTCTACCTTATTCATTTACAAAACCTCCTGACAAGATATCGGTTAAGCCTGAAGCCCGTTCGATAGAACGGTTTATACCTGTTTTTAATATCTCTTCCGAGCCTATTATTGAAACTGATTTTTTGGCTCTGGTGATTGCAGTGTAAAGCAGTTCACGG
>JAHYJM010000035.1 GCA_019428945.1 Bacillota bacterium
GCAATGTACCGCCGCCTTCAGACAGCCGGGGATTTTGGTTTCAATTTCAGGGAATTTGAGTTTAATTACCCGCGGCTCCAGGCTAAAAAACAGGAAGTTGTTAAAGAGTTGGTCGACCATGTTTATGAAATGATGAAAAATGGCGCAATCGATGTATTTAAAGGTATCGGTACTGCTGCCGGGACAAATACTGTTCAAGTTGCTCCAAGCGACGGCGGTAAAATTAAACTTGAAACCGAAAATATAATTCTGGCAACGGGAAGTGATGAAGTTATCCCACCGACACCGGGAATTGATTTACCCGGAATCATGACCTCTAAAGAAGCGCTGGCCTTAGAAGAGCTACCCGCATCGATGGCAGTTATTGGGGGTGGGGTAATAGCATTGGAGATGGCTTCAATATTTATGGGACTTGGCGTTAAGGTGACCATAGTGCATCGCAGTGAAAGATTACTGCGCCGGATGGATCTTGAAATGGTCCGCCGGCTGTCAACTTACCTGCGCAAAAGCGGCCTGGAAATCATGATGAATACTCCGATCCGGATCATTGAAAAAATAGATTCAGGTTATAAACTAACTGTAGATACTAAAAAGGGCGAAGAAATTGTTGAGGCTGAAAGTGTGCTTCTTGCCGTGGGGCGTAAACCGGCTTTCGGCGATCAGGATCTGAATGCTCTCGGCATTGATTATGAAGCTAATGGCATCAGAGTGAACAGTAAAATGCAGACATCTGTACCGGGTATCTACGCAGTCGGTGATGCCACCTATCCAAACTATTACCTGGCTCATACAGCATATCACCAGGGCATCGTAGCCGCTGAGAACATTGCCGGCATTGAAGCCCATTTTGATGGTTCTGCAGTTCCCAGCTGTCTTTTTACCGATCCGGAGCTGTCGTCTGTCGGTTTGACTGAAGAAGAAGCAAAAGAAATGGGATTCGAAAATATTAAAATAGGCAAATTCCCCTTTTCCGCCAACGGAAAAGCAGCAACCCAGGGGGAAAGCGAAGGGGTTGTAAAAATAATTTCAGCCGGGGAAGCTGAGAAAGTGATCGGCGTTCACATCCTGGGACCGCACTCTTCCGATCTGATTCAGGAAGGAACGCTTGCTGTTGCCAAAGGAGTTACCGCCGCCGAATTGGCGGAGCTTATCCATCCCCACCCTACTCTGTGCGAATCAGTTTGGGAAGCGGCGATGGGTATTAATAAGACAGCTATGCATATAACACGTCGATGAAAAAACTCGGGTTTTTAGTTAACCCTGTTGCCGGAATGGGTGGAAAGGTTGGACTCAAAGGAACCGACGGACCGGAAATTCTCGCAAAGGCAATTGAGCTGGGTGCCCGGCCTGAAGCCGCAAATAAAGCAGCCCTGGCCCTGCAGGAATTAACTCCCCTGGTTGATGAAATTGAACTTTTTACCTGTTTCGGTAGCATGGGAGAAGAGATAGCTGTAAATTGTGGTTTTCAGCCAAACCTGGTCTCGATAGGTGCTCCTGGCATCAGTGTGTCTGAATCTCTCTCTTCTTCCAGAGGTAAGATCTCCAGTGAGGGTGAAGGACCTGCAACGCAGATCACTTCAGGCCCGGCCAATACCGAGGCAGCGGTAAAATCAATGGTGGAAGAAGGTATAGATCTGCTCTTATTTGCCGGAGGTGACGGTACAGCCCGCAATATATATAATGTTCTTGGTGAAAGCGCAAATCTGCCGGTTATCGGTATCCCTGCAGGGGTCAAGATTCATTCTGCAGTTTATGCCACTACACCGCGTAATGCCGGTGAACTGGCCCGCCTGTATCTCCAGGAAGGAGAATTGCCCCTTCATCGTGCCGAGGTTATGGATATTGATGAAGAGTGCTTTCGCGAAGGACGCCTCTCTGCGCGACTATACGGTTATCTGCTTGTCCCATCTGCGGGGGATTTAATGCAGCACCTCAAAATAGGCGGAGCCTATACAGAACATTCAGTCCTGGAGGCGATTGCCGAATATGTCGTTGAAAATATGGAAGAAGATACAGTTTATATAATCGGGCCGGGATCGACTACAGGACCGATTATGCATAAGCTTGGCCTGGAAAATACACTTCTGGGTGTGGATATTGTCAGTAAGGGCAAGCTGCTTGTTGCGGATGCCAATGAAAAAGAGATTCTGGCACAGATCGAAGGAAAACCGGCAAAAATAATAGTTACAGTGATTGGCGGGCAGGGTTATATTTTTGGCCGGGGCAACCAGCAGATCAGCGCCGATGTGATCAGGCAAGTTGGAAAAGATAACATTATTGTTGTTGCTACCAGGGAGAAAGTACTGGCCTTAGATTACGGGCACCTGCTGGTTGATACTGGTGATGAAGATTTAAATAAAGAATTAGAAGGTTATAAAAAAATTATAACCGGCTATGGTGAAGAACTGGTATACAAGATCGATTAGTTAATATAGATTCCGACCACTTTGAATCTATTCCCCTTAAACTTCTGCGGGCTTCAAATTCACTATTAACCTGTTCCCCGATATTGTGCTATTATTATAATGTTACAAGTCTGAACATCAGGGGGCATTGATGAAAAAGGAGCGGCTCATTAAAGAAATCAACTCCGGTATTGAACGCATCATGGCAGAAGGCGCAGATTTCTGCGACGCCCGCTACTATACCGAGGACAGTTCCGAAACACTTACTTTATATGATGGCAATCTTGAAAGTAACGAAACAACGTTCGAAAGCGGTCTGGGAGTTAGAGTTCTCTACAAGGGAGCCTGGGGTTTTGCAGCTTCAAGCAGAGAAGTGGCTCCGGCTGTAACATTTAAAAATGCCTTTAGCAATGCAAAAACTGCTTCCAGGTTAGTGACCGTTCCTCTTAAGATGGATTTGAACCCTCCTGTCCGGGGCAAATATTTTTCTCCCGTTGTTGAAGATCCATTAAACATACCTCTTGAAGCTAAACTGGCTTTTCTTGAAGATTTAGATAAAAAGCTTCAGGGCACTCATATCGAGCATAGAATTATTGAGATAAATTTACAGAGGATGCATAATTTCTATTGGAATAGTGAAGGTTCTTTTATCGAGAGAAAGTTGATAAACTGTTTTGCTGGTTCAACAGTAATGGCTTTGGATTCCGATGGCAAAATGCAGATGCGCTCAAAAGTATTACATACTCCGGGTCATGGGACCCGCGGCTGGGAGATGGTCACCAAACCTGAACTTTGGTCGGGGCGAGCTGAAGGAATCAAAGAAGAACTGGCCAGATTGCTCGAAGCGCCCGAGCTTGACTTTGGTAAAAGATCGGTAATACTTCTTCCGGGCCAGGGTATGCTTCAGGTTCACGAGACCATTGGCCACCCCCTTGAGCTTGATCGAATCCTTGGTTATGAGCTCTCCTATGCCGGAGGCAGTTTTGTCCGGCTTGAAAGCATTGGACAGCTGCGCTATGGTTCTGAAAAACTGAATGTCAGTGCATATGGCTCGATTGCCAATAGTCCGGGCTCTTTCGGCTTTGATGATGAAGGCACCCCTGAGCGTGACTACCTTTTAATTGATAAAGGCATTTTGGTAAACTGCCTCACCAGCAGGGCAATGATCAGTGAGGTAAACCAGGTGGCGGGACGCCAGGTTTTTGATCAGAGTGGAGGCGCAAGTCGGTCCACTGCTTTTTACCGGGCTCCAATAGACAGGATGACAAATGTTAGTATTCTTCCCGGCAATGACGGAAACCTCGATCGGATTATTTCTGCAACAGAAGATGGCCTTGTTTTGGATAACCCTAAAAGCTGGTCTATCGGCAGCAACAGGGAACATTTTCATTTCAGCTGCGAAATTGCCTGGGAAGTTAAAGATGGCCGGATAACCAGGGTGTTGAAAAATCCCACTTACCAGGGGCATACCCTTGAGTTCTATGCAAATCTCAATGCTGTTGGCGATAGTTCAACCTGGGTAGTAGAACAGGTTCCAAACTGCGGTAAGGGCGAGCCGAACCAGCTTATGGAGATCGGGCACGGAGTTCCGGTTCTACGTTTTGAAAATGTTATTACCGGCGAGAGGGTGTAGGTTATGCTTGATCAAAAAATACCGGATACCATAATCAAGGTCAGGGATAGCGCTGCGAAAAAAGGTGTCAAAGCTCTTTTCAGAATGCACCGCGAAAAAAGTCACCTGATCAGGATTGGAAATAACTCTGTAAGCTTGAATACCAGTGAAGATTTAACCAGGCTTGATGTCGAAGTAATTGATGGGCGAAGAGAAGGTTCCTGCACTTTATTGGGAGATCTTGAAGGACCGGGTATTATAGAAAATGCTTTGCAGGTTGCAGTTACCAAGGCTGCTGTTGCGACACCGAAAGTGTATGAACCTATCGAACGGGTTATTGAAAATGAGATAGAAGAAGAGAACCAGTTTGATCAGGCCATTGAAGAGCTTGACTCAGGTCTTAAGGTTGATACCTATTCTGCAATCATGAAAAGTGTCGGGGAAGATTATAATTATTCAGGTTCATGGAGCAGTGGATCAACTGAGATTTTTTTATCAGGTACGGCAAACGATAAATTTGCCTGGAGAATCGGAACGGACCAGCAGTTTAACTCTGTCCTTAAACATCCTGAGGAGAAATGGGAACTTGCTGATTTCCAAAGCGGCTGGCAGGTCGGAGATGTAACTGCTGAAGCAACTGTTGAAAAATATTTAGACCTTATCGAGGTGTTTAAAAAGCCGGGGATCAGGGTTGAACCGGGTCGTTATACGGTTCTTTTTGGCGCTCAGGCGTTGGCAGAAATACTGCAAATGTTAATATGGACAGGATTACACGGCAGACACCATGAAGAGAAAATCGGCTGGATGTCTGAAAAAAAAGCAGGGGATACAATTCTTTCAGATAAGATAACAATAATTGATGATCCTGCCAATCTGCATACATTCAGTTTCGGGTTCGATTTAAACGGCTTGAGCCGCCACACTTTTCCCTTTATAGAGGAGGGTGTTCTAAAGAATCTCTTTTACGACCTGGATACTGCCGGCAAGTACGGTAAAAAACCGACTCCACACAGCGGTAGTTTGAGCGCTGTTATGAGAGCCGGTGAAGGTTTGACAAACCCCTTTGAAGCGGCAAGAAATATGGGCCGGGTTCTCTACATTCCCGCCCTTCACTACATCAATATCCCAAATATGAGCAAAGGGCTATTTACCGGCAGCAGCCGTTTTAGCGCAATACTGCTTGAAGATGGCGAAGCGGCCGGCCCAATATTTTCTACCCGCATTACTGATACCTTCCAAAATGTTTTTAGCAACGTTGAAATCTTGTCACGGGCAAATCTATCGGCTAACGTGTCTAATACATATGGGCGCCGTATGCCGGAAGCATTTGCCGTTCCTTCCTACATGATCAGCAATGAAGTAAAAATAACTGATAGTGCGGAATCATTTCAATAGGTAAGTGGTTTAAGGCATGGAAAATTATATTGGCTAATATCCGATATAATTTCTAGTTGCTCATCTAGATTAAGTGCTTACCAGCTAAATCCCTTTAGTAAAAGTAAACTATAAAATGCTGATGAGCAGTTTAATTAGAATGGTGGTTTATAAACAGAGGAGGTGCTGAACGTGCCGGCAGTTGCAATTCAACCGGATATCTACTGGATAGGCGTCAATGATCATACCACGGATCTTTTTGAAGGTTTGTGGCCAATTACCCGTGAAGGAGTATCCTATAACTCGTATTTAATCAACGCTGATAAAAAAGCAGTGATTGATTTGGCCAAATCAAACAAAGTTGATGAGTTTCTTAGCCGTATTAACGAGATTACCGCAGTCTCGAGCATTGATTACATTATACTCAATCATATGGAGCCCGATCATACCGGAGTTCTTAAACTTCTGCGTGAGCTTGCCCCGAATGCCGAAATAATCTGCTCGGCAAAAGCTGTCCCCATGATTGATAACTTTTTTGGCATCACTGACAATGTAAGGGTGGTCAATGATGGGGAAGAACTTAATCTCGGGGGCAGAAAACTAAAATTTTATATGACTCCTTTTATCCACTGGCCGGAAACAATGATGACCTATGAAAGTGGTTCGCAAATTCTTTTCTCCTGCGATGGTTTTGGCGGTTATGGAGCCTTACGCGGCGACATATTTGATGATGATTATACCGACTTCGCTTTTTATGAAAAAGAAGCGCTGCGCTATTATGCTAATATTGTTGCTTCTTTTAGCACGCCGGTATTAAAAACAATAAATCGTTTGAGTGAAATCCCTGTTTCAATTATTGCTCCTTCTCACGGACTGGTCTGGCGTAAGAATCCCGGCAGAATTATTGAGCTCTACAAGAAGTGGGCTGAATATGCCAATAGTTATGGTGAGGCGGCAGTTACAATAATCTATGGTTCAATGTACGGGAACACTGTGGCCATGATGGATTCTGTAGCCCAGGGGCTTTCCGGCACCGGCATAAATGTTGAAATGTTTGATATTGCCCGTACACATGGCAGCTATATCCTGCCTTCGGTATGGTCGAAACTGGGCGTAGTTCTCGGGGCTCCCACCTACGAAGCCCGTTTATTCCCCCCTGCCGCCCACTTCCTTGATTTGGCGGAGCGTAAAGGAATGAGGCATAAAAAGTTTGCCTATTTCGGCAGCTATGGCTGGTCGGGAGGAGCCCGTCGTGAACTTGATCAGAGAATTGAAAGTTTGAAATGGGAAATGGTGGATGCCTTTGATTTTGCCGGAGGGCCAACTCTTGACGATTTCAGAAAAGGCGAAATATTTGGCAGGAAGTTTGGGGAACTGATTCTCAGCGGCGTGAGCTGATCATGCTGGTAATTTAATTATAATTTAACAAGGTTGTGATTGTTTTTGAGGTTTTTGTTGCTAACAATTGGTTCTCGCGTTGACGTACAGCGATATATATTGCCGGTAGTATAAATAAAAATATGTTAAAGAGGAAGGAATATCCAGGGATGCAAGCAGCAGAAGGAAGAATTGGGCGAGTTTTTGTGGTTCGTCTGGAAGAGGGGGATATGATTCCCCGGTGTCTTGAGGAATATGCATTGGAGCAAAATATAAAAGTTGCACTTGTCACGATGATCAGCGGAATAGGAGAAGGGAAGGTTGTTTCCGGGCCGAAAGAGAGCAATAGAATGCCAATAGATCCGATTATCAAAGTAGTTGAAGGCGCCCATGAAATGGTTGCAGCCGGCTTAATAGCCTCAGATGAAGAGGACAAACCAAAACTTCATATACACGGAGCTTTAGCCCGTTCCGGTAAAGTTATGGGTGGCTGCTTAAGAATGGGGGTAAAAACCTGGCTTGTCGGAGAGGTAGTTATAATTGAGATCCTCGGCGTGGAAGGCAAAAGGATCCTTGACAGGAAAAGCAATTACCCCCTGCTTACACCCACAACTGCTCAATAATAAACTGAACAGCTCGCCGCGGTGCAAAAAAAACTAAAAAAGGTTATAATTATTAACGGAAAAAGCAATGATACCCTAGAAGGAGATGTAACTGTTGCAGTTAATTGAAGGCGAGAAGGATCAAATCCTTGCCATCGTTGGTGAAGTTCTGAAGAACAGTCCGAAACAGCGTGAAGATTTAATCCCCCTTTTACAAAAAGTCCAGGCTAAACTTGGCTACCTGCCTGCCCTGGCTATGGAGAAAATAGCCGATGGCTTAAATATTCCTGCCGCAGACGTCTATGGGTTGGCAACATTTTACAACCAGTTTCGCCTTAATCCGCCCGGTAAGCATCAGGTTAAAGTGTGCCTTGGTACTGCCTGCTACATGGTTGGTGGCGATATTACCCTGGAATCTTTTGAACGGAGGATGGAAATTAAGGAAGGGGAAACCAGCCCAGACAGGCTTTACAGCCTCGAACGGGTGGCATGTGTAGGATGCTGTACCATGGCCCCTGTAGCAGTTGTTGATGAAGAGGTGGAAGGTAAAGTAACCCCGACGAGGGTTGACGGAATAATGCTTGCCCTTCAGGATGAAGAGAAAAAAAATGAAAAAGAGCTAAAGTCGAATCAGGAAGAGGGTGAAGATGCATGAGCAACTTCACTCCGGCAGAAATATATAAGGAACTTTTAGAAGAAGCGATTTCTCAGGGTGAAGCACGTAAGGAGAAAACGCGGGTGCTGGTTGGGACGGCCACCTGTGGAGTCGCCGCAGGCGCTTTGAAGATAAAAGAAGATTTTTTACGCGAAATAGAAAGTAAAAATCTTTCGGATGACGTAGATGTATTTGAAGTAGGTTGTATCGGGCACTGTTATGCCGAGCCGCTTGCCATAATTGCCAAACCTGGTCATCCGGCAATATGCTATGGGCGCCTCGATGATGGTTTGGTTCACCGCCTGGTTGAAGACTTCCTGGTTGCAGATGATCCTTCATATGAGTATGCTATGGCCGCTCTTGAAAGAAATGATGTATTTCCTACCTTTGAAGATTTTCCAAGGGGCATCTATGAGAAAAAGTTGATCCTCGAACAGTGCGGTTTTATAGATGCCCGGGATGTCAACAGTTATCTCGCCCGTGAAGGTTACAGCGGTCTTGCCAAAGCGCTTGTAGAAAAACCGGAATGGGTTCTTGAAGAGATTAAGGCAGCGAACCTGCGTGGTCGCGGCGGAGCCGGTTTCCCGGCCGGTCTGAAGTGGGAAGCATGTATTAAATCTAAAGGAGACGCGATTTACGTTATATGTAATGCAGATGAAGGGGATCCGGGCGCGTTTATGGATCGTTCAATTTTAGAATCAGATCCCCACCTGGTGATAGAAGGGATGATCCTCTGTGCATATACCGTTGGGGCCCAAAAAGGTTATTTATATATCCGTGCCGAATATCCGCGTGCGGTAACCCATGTGCAGGAAGCCTTGGAACAGGCCCGGATGAAAGGGCTGCTTGGAAACTCAATTTTAGGCACAGACTTTAATTTTGACCTGGAAATATTCCAGGGTTCGGGAGCTTTTGTCTGTGGTGAAGCAACAGCCCTGGTTAATTCGATGGAAGGTAAAATGGGCATGCCTGAGAGCCGGCCTCCCCGTTTGGCTCAAAAGGGTTACCGGGGCAAACCGACGGTGCTTAATAATGTAAAAACATTTGCCTATGTGCCGCTAATTATTCGTAATGGAGCCGACTGGTTTAAAGAGACAGGAACCCCCGAAAGCCCTGGCACGGCAGTCTTTTCATTGGTTGGAAAAGTGGTTAATACCGGCCTGGTTGAAGTTCCCATGGGTACTACTTTACGCCAGCTGATCTATGATGTTGGTGATGGTTTGCCAAATGACAGGGAATTTAAAGCAGTCCAGATAGGGGGCCCTTCAGGCGGCTGTTTACCTGAATCTGCACTTGATGTCCCTATCGATTTTGATTCCCTCCAGGATGCCGGGGCGATTATGGGTTCCGGTGGCCTGGTTGTAATGGATGAAGATGACTGCATGGTGTCGGTAGCCCGTTATTTTCTTGAATTCACCCAGCATGAATCCTGCGGCAAATGCACCTTCTGCCGGCTTGGAACAAAACATATGCTTGATATATTAACCGATATTACCAAAGGGAAAGGTGATGGTGATAGCCTGGCCCTTTTAGAAGAGCTGGCTGAAGATGTCCGTGATGGCTCGTTATGCAATCTGGGCCGCACAGCTCCCAATCCGGTTCTGACCACCCTGAAGTATTTCCGGGATGAATATATAGCTCATATTGAGGAAGGACGCTGCCCGGCCCTGGCTTGCAGAGATTTAATTCTTTACTATATCGAACCGCCGAAGTGCAGCAAACTCTGTAATGTCTGTGTTGGTAGTTGCCCTACCGAGGCAATCTTTACAAGGGATGACGGATTAAAAGAGATTGATCAGGAAAAATGTGTTAAATGCGACAACTGTCTAAAAGCATGTCCCGGTGAATACAATGCAGTTGTAAAGATTTCTCCGCCTGTTCTTCCGCCTGAAAAAGTGAGGGTTGCTAAATGAGTGAGTATGTCAACATTACTATTGACGGACATGATATAAAAGCAAAAAAAGGTGAAAGAGTTTTATGGGCAGCTCTCGATAATGATATTTACATTCCCCATCTATGCGGAATAAGGCAGGAAGAAAGACCGAATGCCGGCTGCAGGCTCTGTTTCGTTGAGGTAGAAGGAGCATCAAGGCCGGTAACCTCGTGCACTAAAAATGTGGAAGAGGGTATGGTTATAACTACAAGAAGTGAAAGGGTAGACCGCCTCGTAAAAACTGCTTTTGAACTGATCCTCTCAGACCACAACCTTAAGTGTCGCGAATGTCCGGCTAATCGCAGCTGTGTTCTCCAGGACATTGCAAAGAAACGAAAAATTAAACTGCGCCATGACCGTTTTAAGTCGATTGTAAGAGAATTTGAAATTGATGACAGTCCGGCAGAGTTTGCTTTTGATCGCAGTCGCTGTGTTCTTTGCGGGCAATGTATCTGGGCTGATCGTGAAGAGGCCAAAGTAGGGGCGATCGGTTTTACCAAACGTGGAATCAACCGGGTTGTAACTACATTTAAAGATCTGCCTCTTGCCGAATCTATCTGTACACAATGCCTGTTGTGCGTAGAGGCCTGTCCAGTGGGTGCACTATATTATAAAAAAAATGAGTCAGATGACAGCAATAAGAATTCAGAAAAAAATAGTTAAAATTAAAGAAAATATGTGTTTTAATTTCCAAAAATAATTTGCTCTGACCTGAAGAAGGTGAAAAATCTGATCTGTGTAGAGGATTAATGTATCAGTCCACTCACCGGGAAAAGGGCATAAGCAGGCCTGTCGCTAAAATGTGATATTTTTACAAATAACTGCAGTTGTGTTATAATAAATTAACAGTCTTCTGCTCCGGTAGAAGACTAATAATTTAATGGAGTTGATTTGTAATGCCCGGTTTAATTGCAATTTTTAATGAGACAGATCAGTCGGCTGATTTGGATCCGCTTATAGAAAAGGTTGAATTTAGGGGAGAGTGCCGTGAAATTATAACAGGCGACCACTCCTGCTGTATGACTGTTTTGGATGGTTGCAGCGGGAAGGCAGGCAGTAATCGACCGGCAGCTATTGATGGTTACATGGTGGTTTCTGAAGAGGAAGGGATTGTCCTGCAGGGTTACGAAGGTGAGAAAAAGCTTTGCAGTCTGATTGCGAAAGATGGCCCTTCCTGTTTTGAAAACATCGAAGGTGAGTTTACCCTTGCTTATAGTGATGGTGATGGTTCTCGCCTCGTAGCGCGTGATCCTCTGGGTATCAAGCCGCTATATTATACAGAGAAAGAAGGAACTCTTTACATCGCCCCGGAAATAAAAGTGTTGGTTGACCTGGATACATTAATTAAGGAAGTGCCACCCGGCAGTTACCTTGATGAGCACAACCACTGGATCAGTTACTATAATATGCCGAAAGTCGGCAGAAGCAACAATCTCTCACTAGCTGAGGCTGAAGAGAAAATGCGCCACCTGCTGTTGCTTGCAGTTGAAGAGCGTATTGCCGGTGTTGATAACCTTGGCCTGTATTTAAGCGGCGGGCTCGACAGCAGCGTAGTTGCAGCTCTGGCGGCAGAGATAAGAGAAGAACCAATATCGACTTATACAGTTGGCATTAAAGGCAGCCGGGATATCGATTATGCATCGATCATGGCTGAAAGGATTGGTTCTGACCATCACTCCTATACATATGATCTTGATGAAATGCTTGCTATTATTCCAGATGTAATTTACCACCTGGAATCATTTGACTGCGCCTATGTGCGTTCAGCAATACCTAATTATATTGCAGCCCGTCAGGCAGCAGCTGACGGCCGTGAGGTTATGCTGACCGGCGAAGGCTCTGATGAAATGTTTGTCGGTTACAGCTATCTGAAATTACTTGGTTCTGAGCAGAAAATTGAAGCAGAGCTCGAAGCCATTTTTAAAAATTTAAGCAGAACAGGTTTGCAAAGGGTTGACAGGATGAACTCTGCCCACGGTTTGGAGTGCCGGGTTCCTTTTTTGAAACCGGCCCTGCTGGAACTTGTTCAGCAGTTTCCAATGGAATGGAAGCTTCATGATTTTGGCAGTGATTCTGTTGATAAATGGATTCTGCGGAAGGCTTTTGAAGAAGAACTTGGCGCAAAAATAGCCTGGCGTGACAAAGAACAGTTTGATCAGGGATCCGGTTCGGCCGGCATGCTGACCTCAGTTGCAGAAGAAATAATCAGTGACGCTGAATTCGCCGCTGAATCAGAAGAAGCGCCGGTTCCTGTCAGGAATAAAGAAGAGCTCTATTATTACCGTATCTTCAGGGGATTTTATCCTGAGTCAGTATTACCTTTGGTTGGTCGCTGGACCAGAACAAGTTAAACAGAAAGGGACTGGTATTTTGAACCTGCGGGCTATTATATTTGATTTGGACGGAACCCTGCTTAATACTCTTGAAGATCTTGCTCTGTCGGTTAATGCTGTACTCGCCGGCTATGGTCTTGAAGAGCACCCTGTTGATCACTATCGTTATTATGTTGGCGATGGTGTCGATATGCTGGTTAAAAGGGCTTTTCCGCCAATAATGACCGGAGAAGAAAATATCAATAATCTTGTCTGTGCTGTTATTGATGAATACAGCAGACGTTGGTCTGATCACACAGTGCCTTATGCGGGGATACCCGAGCTGTTGGATTTCCTGGAAAATCAAAACATACCCATGGCTATCTTTTCAAATAAACCGCATCAATTTGCTGTTCTTACTGTTGAAAAATTGCTGCCCGGGCGGAGCTTCATTAAAGTACTGGGAATCGGAGCAGGCATGCCGCGTAAACCAAATCCGCAGGGAGCTCTGCAGATAGCGGCGATGATGAAGCTTCAACCAACTGAAATTGTGTATCTTGGCGATACAGGTACTGACATGAAAACAGCCCTGGCAGGAGAGTTCTACCCGGCAGGGGCGCTGTGGGGTTTCAGGCAGGCAGATGAACTGCTGGAAGGTGGCGCCAAATTTTTAGCTGATAATCCAATCGATGTAGCAGAACTTTTCCATATTCAACAGGAGGTATAGATGGAGCAGAAAACAGCATATCTTGTAGACTTCGATGGAACAATAACCACACGCGATCTATCGTCCGAATTGGCCGCTTATTATGGCGGAAATGAATATATGAAAATAGAAAATGAGTACAGGCGCAGAAATATTCCTATCAAAATCTGGTTGCGCAGAATAGCCCGGCACCTGCCCCCTGACCTTAAACTGTTGGAAACAAAAGCGCTTCAGTGGGCCGATATTCGTCCCGGATTTGAACGTTTTCTTGAACATGCCCGGGAAAATGACAGTCCTGTTATAGTAGCCAGTGATGGCTTTGGTTTTTATATCGAGCCGATTTTTGAAGAAAAGGGTTTTTTGAGTAAGGTAAGCCGGATATATCGTAATGAAACATATGAAAGTCCTCAGGGTTTAAAAATCAAAAATCCACATGCGCATAGAATCTGCGAGGTTTGTGGTAACTGTAAGGCTGCGCATGTAGTCGGATTAAAAGAAGAAGGCTATTCTGTCATCTACATTGGGGATGGCAGTAACGACCGTTTTGGAGCTTCGTGGAGTGATTTTATCTGTGCCCGTGACAGCCTGGCTAAAATATGCAGAGAACAAAATTTTAACTACTCGCAATGGATTGATTTTTACGATATTATAAAGGTTAAGAAACCAGAATCGTATGATAGATCCCTTATTTCTTTATGCTGCCCTTTGGGTGATGGCGTCAAGTAACCGGTTTGTGGGGAGGGTTCCTATTGCATTACATGGATCAGATTGAAAAACTTGCTGAACTCATCAATGAGCATAAGCGTGTTTATGCCTTAACCGGTGCCGGGGTCAGCACTGACAGCGGTATTCCTGATTTCCGTTCGCCTGGAACAGGCTTGTGGGAAAAAATCGATCCGATTGCAGTTTCATCAGTTGAAGTTCTGAATAGCAATCCACGCCTCTTTTATGAGACTGGTTTCAGCCGTTTTTCAAAGATTTCCATGGCTGAGCCTAATCAGGGCCATTATTCTCTAGCCAAACTTGAAGAGAAAGGTTATCTTAAAGGACTGGTTACCCAGAATATTGACGGCCTCCATGTCAAGGCAGGTTCTAAAAATGTATGGGAAGTACACGGGCACTTGCGTACAGGATATTGTTTGGGATGCAAGAAAAAGTATCCCTTTGAAGAACTGGTACAGCAGGTCGAACTAAAACGTATTCCACCTTTATGTCATAACTGTTTCAGTATGCTGCGTCCTGAAGTGGTTTTGTTCGGTGATCCAATGCCAAATTTCTTTTTTGAACTGCAACATAAAATTCAATATGAATGTGATTTTATGCTTGTAATCGGAAGCAGCCTGGTGGTTTACCCTGTTGCCGACTTGCCGAGGATGGCTAAAAAAATGGCTATAATCAACCAGCAGCCTACCGATTATGACCAAAAAGCGGAGGTAGTGATCAGGGACAACAGCAGTAAAGTTTTAAAAGATCTGCTGGGTAAGCTTGAAGAGATCTAAGAGATTATAAGCGCAATTTTATTAACTGCTGGAGGTGCATCCGGTGCCCTTAAAGAAAAAACTTTACTCTGCTTTTCTAATTGTAATTGGAATTATAGGCTCGTATTTGATTCTAACCTCCGGACGTTTTGAGCTTGATCCTTACAGTGTTATTGTTGCCCTGGTTGTAGCCGGTTTTATAATTTATCTTTATTTGCTTTATTTTAGGCACAAAACTTAATAGAAGATGATAAAATGTATTGGTGAGCCAGAGTTATATGATTTTTATAGTGAGGAGTGAACCGGTGTCTTTAAGATATGAATTAAATCCTGGAATATCGGCCGGTGAAATTGCTTCACTGAGGCACCAGGTCGGCTGGGAGTCAAGGGAAAAAGAGTTGGCAGAATTAGTCGGCTGCACTTACATGACAGCGGCCTGTTTTGAGGATGATTTGCTGGTTGGTTTTGTAGACGTTTTAAGTGATGGAGTTGAAGATGCCCTAATCCGCAGCCTTGTTGTTCATCCCGATTACCGGAGGCGGGGAATAGCGTTGAATCTTCTGAAGATGGTTACAGAGAGAATTAAAAAAAGTAATATAAAAACAACTAATGTTTTATTTGAACCCGAGCTGACCGACTTGTATCGAAAAGCCGGATTCAGGATTGTGGGCGGTGGTTTGATCGATAATGAACGGGAAGGGTTTTGATTAATAATGAAAGTTGCTTTTTTTTTGATTCCAAAAAGCGAATTAGTTTGTCTGAATACAAAAACAACAATGCGTCAAGCCCTGGAAAGAATGGAGCACCACAGCTACACTGCAGTTCCCTTAATCGATGATAAAGGCTGTTATGCCGGAACAATTACAGAAGGTGATCTTCTCTGGAAAATGAAGAATTCGCCCGGGCTCAATCTGGCCGGCATGGAAAAAATACTGGTAAAAGATATAGCCTGTCATGCCAAGATTAAAGCTGTGCGTATTGATGCTCGAATCGTAGATCTTCTTACCCTGGCCAGTGAACAGAACTTTGTGCCTGTAGTAGATGATCAGGAAGTTTTTATCGGTATAGTCAGGCGCAGGGAGATCATTGAATACTGTGCTGAGCTGATCAGTGAAAAAGAAGTAAACGGTGTCAGGAGTTGAAGGAGGATAACAGATGAATCAGGAATTTCCTTCTTTAAATGATCAAATGATTCTGCCCGGCAGAGTGCGCCAGGTCAAACCATTTTTAGCTATGGAAATTCTGGAAAAAGCTCATTTAAAAGAGGCGCAGGGTGTTTCAATCATTCACATGGAAGTGGGGGAACCGGCTGGAGAAACTCCGGCTGTGATTAAAGCCGCCGCCGCTGCAGCTCTTCAGAATAATGATACTGCTTATACCCATAGTCTTGGTAAGCCGGAGCTCAGAGAGGAAATAACAAAATATTACAAGCAGACCTACGGGGTCAGCATTGAACCTGATCAGGTTATAGTAACCTCGGGGTCGTCGCCGGCTATGCTTCTTGCTTTTTCTGTTTTGCTTGAAGCGGGTGACCGGTTATTAATGGCCGATCCATATTATGCATGTTATCCAAACTTTGTTAACTACATCGGAGCTGAACCGGTTTATGTACCGGTCAGGGAAGAAGATGCCTTTATCTTGCGTGCCGATGATGTTAAGAAAAAGCTGGAGAAAAATATTAAGGGCTTAATAATTAACTCACCGGCTAATCCCACCGGGGCAGTGCTGGGAGAAAGTGAACTGAAAGATCTTGCGAAGCTCGATACATACATCATATCAGATGAAGTATATCATGGTATCAATTACACCGGGCGGGATCATTCAATCCTTGAATATACTGATAAAGCTATTGTCATTAACGGCTTCTCGAAAAGGAATATCATGACCGGGTGGCGGCTTGGTTACCTGATTGCACCAGCCGGGCTGGTGCGGAATATGCAAAAACTTCAACAGAACCTCTTTATATGTGCCTGTGCTTTTATTCAGGCTGCCGGTATTGCAGCGCTCCGGGAGGGCTCTGAGTTGCTTGAAAGGCGTTTCAGCGGATATAACCAGCGCAGGCTATATCTGTACGAAGCTCTGAAAAGGATTGGCATAGCACCGGCAAAACTTCCGGATGGCGCTTTTTACATGATGGCAAATGTAAAAAAATATACGAATGATTCTTATGCATTTGCTCTGCGCATGTTAGATGAAGCAGGTGTTGCGGTTACTCCCGGTATAGATTTCGGCCCGGGGGCAGAAGGATATATACGAATTTCTTATGCCTGTTCGATGGAAAACCTCAAAGAAGGCCTCACCCGTTTGGAAAAATTCTTTGCCGGGCTTTAAAGGGAAAGGGTGTTGAAAATAAAACGGGTAATTGTTATAGCCAACGGAGATTTAAAGGATCCGGCTTTTTACCGGGATATAATTGAAAATGATGATTTCATTATCTGCGTCAATGGCGGAAGCAGCCATGCCCTGGCAATCGGGGTCAGGCCAGACCTTCTGATTGGCGATCTCGATTCTCTGCCTGATCAGGATCGCAAAAACATTTTGAAAGCAAATCCTGAGTTGATCGAATACCCTGCAGAAAAAGATAAGTCCGACTTGGAAATTGCGCTTAATTATGCACTGGAGATGAATCCGGCCCGGATAATAATTCTCGGCGCTTTGGGAGGCAAAAGGGCAGACCATGGTTTTATTAACCCGCCCTTGCTCAGCCTGGCTCTTCGGAAAAAAATCCCTGCTGTTATTATTGATGAAATTCATGAAATCAGCCTTCACGATAAAAGCTTTGTTATTGATGGTAATTGTGGAGATATCTTGTCACTATTTGCTCTCTCGGAGACGGTACACTCTATCGAAACTGAGGGGCTGAAATATCCCCTGAATAATGAAGACCTTTTCTTTCCCTCAACTCGCGGACTGAGTAATGAATTAACCGGCAGCAGGGCTTCGATTAAATTTTCTTCCGGCCTGATCCTGGCTATTAAAGTTATTCAAAGTTAGCCTGTCCGAGGGATGACAATAAAATTCCTTTATACAAGGCAAACTCAGCTGAAGTCACCGTTTTTTTTGACCGCGGTCGCGGTAGTCCAATTTTTTGTTCCATAGCATTTTCACCCGGCCTTTGTGTGATCACATATATTCGGTCTGAAAGGTAAATTGCTTCATCGATGCTGTGTGTGACAAAAAGCACTGTTCGTCTGAATTTTTCCCAGATCCGAAGAAGCCATTCCTGCATGGTTATCCTTGTCAGTGCGTCAAGAGCGGCAAATGGTTCGTCAAGTAATAACAGCTTGCTATCGATCAATATGGTGCGCAGCAGGGCGCCCCGTTGACGCATACCCCCTGAGAGCTGGTCGGGGTAATAAGCCGCAAACCCAACAAGTCCGAAAACCGGAAGCAGTTCTTCAACCCTTTTATATGCCTCTTTTTTGCTGATTCCTGCAGCAAGAAGTGGCAGGGCAGCGTTTTCAAGCAGTGTTTTCCATGGGAAAAGCAGGTCTTGTTGAGGCATATAGCCAACAAGACGTGTTTTTCCGGTCATATCGATTCCATTTTCAAACACACTGCCACTGTCTGGCTTAAGCAGGCCTGCGGCAATTCTTAAAATAGTGCTTTTACCTGAACCGCTCGGTCCGATCACTGATACAAATTCACCCTCTGCGGCGGTAATTGAAATATTTTTTAGAACAGGCAGCTTTTGATCAGCTGAGATGTAAGTTGCATCTATATTTTGCAGATTTAACATAGCAGTGATATCACCTCAGGAATTCGTTGGTAAATGCGCTGTCAGAATCGGGCAGCCGTTCAATCAAGCCTTGTTCATAGAGCCATATGCTGTATGCTTCCCATGTTTCCCTTTTTTGCCCGCCCCATCGTGGTGAATCAGCCTTAAATTTATCAGCCAGCCAATCCTGGCTTTCAAATACAAGTTCTTCATTTAATTCCGGCGCATGGCTCAAAAGAATTGCTGCCGCTCTTTCGGGGTTTTCGATGGCGAGCATGTAACCTTTTTCAGTAGCGCGCATAAAACGTTTGACTAAATCAGGTTCTGTTTCAGCCAGGGTCTCCCCGGTGATGAGAACAGGGGTGTAATAATCAAGAGCTGGGTCGAGACTACGCAGTTCAATGAAATTTAACTCCATACCCTTTAATTTTGCCTCTATTCCGTTCCAGCCATAATAAATCCAGGCGAAGTCAGCCTCGCGCTCGATCACAATTAATAGATCAACTTCCCCGGTAGTAATCATGTCCACCTGGTTGAAATCTGCTTGATAGCGTTCCATGAGCGCTCTAATCGTAGCCTCTTCGACCGGTGAACCCCAACCCCCATAGCGTTTACCCTCAAAATCAACTGGAGTTTCAATCCCTTTATCCTTCAGTGAGGCAAATCCTGAGGTGTTCTGCTGTAAAATTGCTGCTATTGAAATTACCGGTATATCGCTGAGACGGGCATAGGTTACTTCTTCCTGGTAGCTGATGCCAAAGTGGGCCTGTCCGGCTGCAACCATCT
>JAHYJM010000036.1 GCA_019428945.1 Bacillota bacterium
GGGGTATTGTCCCGCGTGCTCTTAATTTATATTCGGAGGGGAAAAGATGCAAAAAATCAGTATACGTGCAAACCTGGAGGCAATCAAAGCTTATATACCCGGTAAACCTGTTGAAGAGGTGGAACGTGAACTGGGTGTAAAAGTTGAAGCAAAACTGGCCTCTAATGAAAATACCCTGGGGCCTTCTCCCCTGGCCGTTCGAGCGATTATTGAATCCGCCTCTCATGTGAACTTATATCCTGATGGAAGCTGCCACTACCTGCGCAATGCGTTGGCCGCTAAAATTGGAGTTGATCCTGGCCAGCTAATGATCACGAATGGAGCTGACGAGGCTCTTTCACTGATTGCCCGGACTTATATAAACCCCGGGGAAGAAACAGTAATGCCTGATCCAAGCTTTCCCCAATATGAATTTGCAACAAGGGTTATGGACGGCAAACCGCAAATGGTTCCTCTAAAAAAAGATTTCAGTTATGACATAGATGCGATGCTTGCTGCAGTTAATGAATGTACACGCATATTATATTTATGCAGCCCGAATAATCCGACCGGAACCGTACTGACAAAACCTGAGCTTGAAAAAGCGCTTGATCAATTACCCGGGAACGTTTTGGTTGTTCTTGATGAAGCCTATTATGAATATGTGACTGAACCGGATTATTTCAACGCGCTGGATTATATCAGGAGCGGATATCCTGTTATAGCGCTTCGAACATTCTCCAAGATTTACGGACTGGCCGGTTTGCGGGTGGGCTATACCATAGCTGATGAAATGATCATCAAAGATCTGCATTCTGTTCGCGAACCCTTCAATGTAAACCGGGTTGCTCAGGTTGCTGCAGCTGCTGCTCTCGAGGATGATGAGCACGTTGACAGGGGGCTTGAAACTGTTGAAAGAGGAAAAGAGCTACTTTTCGGCGAACTGGAGACGCTTGGTTTTCACTGTTACCCCACCCAAACCAACTTTATTTTTGTTGATTTCAGGCAACCGACGGATCAGCTCTTTCAGGAGCTGCTCAGAAAGGGCATTATTATCAGGCCGGGCGGTATTTATGGTTATCCTGAACATGCCCGGGTGACCATTGGTACGGAAGTGGAAAACAAAAAGTTTCTGGAGAAACTAAAAGAAATTATGAGCGCAAAGGTTTAAGAAAGGTGAGATATTAAGATGCTCCATCCGTTATTTTATCCCCGGACAGTCGCCGTAATCGGCTCGGCCGCTGAAGGAAAAATCGGTCATACCCTGATCAGCCAGCTGATTGAAGGCGGTTACGGCAGCGTATTTGCTGTAAACCCTAAATCACAGGGAGTCGGTACAGTACACGGATTTGAATCGGTAAGTGTTATTGGCAGTCCGGTAGATCTGGCTGTTATCGCATCGCCTGCATCAACTGTCAGCGCAATTCTTGAAGATTGTGGGAAAGCCGGCGTTAAGACGGCAATTGTAATTACTGCCGGATTTTCTGAAACCGGCAACATTAATGGTGAAAATGAACTCAAAGAAATTGCCAATAGATATGGAATTCGCTTTGCCGGCCCTAACTGTGCAGGTGTAATCAATAACCACCATAAACTCTCTCTGACTCTTGAAACAGTACCGCCACCGGGCAAGACAGCTCTTGTTTCACAAAGCGGTGCTCTTGGTGGGTTGATTCTTTCCTGGGCTGAAGAACAGGGTCTTGGGTTTTCAAAATTTATCAGTTACGGCAATGCTGCCGATATTAGTGAGACAGATCTTTTAGAATATCTGTTGAACGACAGCGAAACTGAAGTTGTGGCCTTATATGTGGAAAGTGTAAAAGATGGGCGTCGTTTTCATGAGGTTGCTTCCCGGTTAACGAAAACAAAGCCGCTTGTAGTGATCAAATCAGGACGGACTGAATCGGGCAGAAGGGCTGCACAGTCGCACACCGGTTCAATGGCCGGTTCAGATGCTGTTTTTGACAGTGTGCTAAGTGATTGCGGCGCAATGAGAGTTTATAACGTGGAGGAGATGTTTGATCTCTGCAAGGGATTGACATCCCTCCCCCCCTTGAAAGGAAAGCGTATAGCTGTTGTGACAAATTCAGGCGGGCCGGGGGTAATGACTGCAGACCATGCCGAATCGATCGGTTTGGATTTATCTGAACCGGGCGAAAGTCTCCGCGAAAAGCTTTCAGTTTTTCTGCCTCCACAGTGTGCCCTGAAAAACCCTGTTGATCTAACCGTTGAGGGTAATGAAGATGGATACCGAAAAGCGCTTATGACTGTCCTGGAAGAATATGATGCCGCTATTGCAGTTTATGTGGGCACCCCCAGTCTTGAATCGGGGCCGATTGCCGCCGGGGTATGCAGGGCGGCAATGGATACAGAAAAGCCTGTTGTTCCCAGTTTTATGGCGGGTAGAACGGTGATTGATGCATTAAAGCGGTTTAAGGAGTGCGGGTTGCCAAATTTTACAACAGGAGAAAGGGCAGTTTCAGTGTTGGCTAAAATGGCGGAATATGAGCATGGAAAGCAGAAAGAGGCAGCCCATTTAAGCTATGACGGGCCGGTGACAAGCCTGCCTGCCCGGGGACAATTGCTAGAGCCGGAAGCGATGACTTTGTTAAAGGAAAACGATCTGCCCGTGCCGCGGTTTTCATTTGCATCAAACCCGGATGATGCAGTTGGCGCTGCAGCAGAGATAGGCTATCCTGTTGTTATGAAGGTGGTTTCTCCTGATATCATTCACAAGTCGGAGTTTGGCGGTGTGATAATAAATATCACGAACGCCAAAGAGGTTGAGGCTGCTTTCGAAAAGATAGAAGATGGTGCGGCGGGGAAAGATTTTCGCGGCGTTGTAATTTATCCTATGATTAAAGATGCGAGGGAAGTAATACTGGGGCTTTATCGCGATCCGCAGTTTGGCCCGGTTGTTGCTTTTGGCATGGGTGGTATATACACAGAAATCATAGGAGATATAGCTCTGAGTCTTGCACCGCTAAACCAAAGGAGAGCAGCCAGGATGATCAGGGAAATAAAAACTCTGCCTTTGCTTGAGGGTATGCGTGGTCAGAAGGCTGTTAATTTCGATTTGCTCGAAAGGATGCTTGTCAGTTTTTCTTTATTACCATTTAAGTATCCGGATATTGCAGAAATGGATCTCAACCCTGTATTCCTGAAAGAAGATGATATTTTCATCGGGGATGTCCGGATAATCCGCGCCTGAAAATCAACCGGATATATTTGACATTGATTTCAGCGGTATATATAGTAAAATAGAGTTGTGTTTAATTTCACAACAGCGTTTTAACCGCTCCCGGAGGATATGACATTTGAGTACTTTAGGTAGTATTGCTATAGGGATCGCCATTGCCGAAGCAGGTGAAGCGGCGGAAAAGTTAATCAACGAGGCACGAGAGCTGGGCTATAGGGCTATCCGCAGCCAGGTTGGTTCAATGTCGATGGACAAGGTTATTGCCGCTATTGAGACAGCTTCGCGTAGAGAAGGGATTATCTCCGACACTTATCATCAGGAACATGCTCTTTACCACGCTATAATCGATGCTTTGCTCGGAGTTTGCCGGGGTCAGCTTGAATTAGGTAACATCGTAAGGACAGTGGGGTTAAGCTATTCGGTGGTGTGTGGACCGATTAAGTGTGACTGCAACAGGGAAGAAAATTGGATCATGGTAGTTTTATACGGTACTATTGGAGCGCCTATCAAAGGTTTTGAGCATGAGGCAATTGGTCTCGGCACTTACCATATAGACACCAGATAAAAGTCAGGCAATATTAAAGTGCAGGTGTCAGCCCGATCTCGCAGTAATAAACCAAATAGTTAGGATTTTACAGGCACATTAGATAACAGACAAGAGAGTGCTCTATATTCCAGCGCTCTTTTTTTATTTAAAATTTATGTAGAAGTTTATACAGGAGGTGTTGTTTTGAGCATTAAATTTATATCCGGCAATGAAGCGATCGCTTACGGTTCTCTCCAGGCCGGAGTAAAGGTTGTTTCAGGTTATCCCGGAACCCCTTCTTCAGAAGTGATAACCAGTTTATTCAAAAATAAACCGGAAGATCTCTATGTTGAATGGAGCAGTAATGAAAAGGTGGCTTTTGAGGTTGCCGCGGCTGCTTCCTGGGCGGGGCAGCGTGCTTTATGCACGATGAAAATGTCCGGCCTAAATGTGGCTTATGATTCTCTTGCTTCTGTTGCCTATTCCGGCTGCAGCGGGGCTCTGGTAGTATATGTTGCCGATGATCCCGGGGTTAGCGCGGGCATGTGTGAGCAGGACTCACGAGGTTTTGCCCTCATATCGGATTTGCCCATGCTCGAGCCTGCCTCGGTTGAAGAGGCATACAGCTTAACCCGGTTTGCCTTTGAGTTGTCAGAGTCAACAGGTACCCCAGTTTTTATCAGGATGGTGACAGCTACAGCCCTTTCTTATGCTGGTATGGATATAAAGGACCCTCCTGTGTTTCCGGAATGTGAACCGAAGCTGATCAAAGATATTGCCAAGTATACAAAAGCCGGTTCAGCAATCTGCCTGGATCAGCACCGCGATGTGATTGAACGTTTGGCTAAAGCAGGAGAGATTATCAGGGAAAAAAATATAAACAGTTTATCTCTTTCTCCCGAAGCCGGCGGCCTTGGCATAATTGTTGCCGGCGCTGTTTTCCCCTACCTGGAAGAAGGTTTAAGGCTGGTCGATGAATATGGTTTAAAAACCGGTCCAGTTTCAACTTTAAAAGTGACAGCAACTGTGCCTTTTCCTGCTGAAGAGGTTAGAAGTTTAATTAAACATTGTTCAGCTCTGCTAATTCTGGAAGAGCTTGAGCCTCACCTGGAAAAAGATCTTTATATCGAGGCGCATAAGTTGGGTTTTTCCGGAAAGATTATCGGCAAACTTGACGGCACCCTGAGCAGGATAGGCGATTATTCCGCTGAACAAGTGGTTAAAGGGATCGCAGCAGCGCTTACTCTTAAATTACCTGCCGATCTTTTTGGATCTGAGTATAAGGGCGAGAAACTAACTGCTTCAAGGCCAATCACCACCTGTGCCGGCTGCCCTCATCGCGGAACATTCTTAGCAATTAACAAGGCGATAAAAGAGCTTAAGATGAAAAAAGATGAAGTGATGGTCACCGGTGATATCGGCTGCACCATTCTTGGCATGAACCCGCCATTTAACACGGTATGGACAGAAATATCTATGGGGGCAAGCATCGGATTTGCCCAGGGCTATTATCACAGTGGTGTAAAAACACCGATTATCGCAACAATTGGCGACTCCACTTTTTTTCACGCAGGTCTGCCATCTTTGATCAATGCTGTCCAGCACCAGGTTCCATTAACGCTGATTATAATGGATAATGGCTGGACCAGCATGACCGGAATGCAAGTCAGCCCGGGGACTGATGAAAAATTTCAGCAGCCAGGCAACCAAAGACTCGATCTGGCTAAAATAGTTCCTGCTTTGGGTATCAATCATTTTAAAATGATCAACCCCTATGAACTTGAAGAATCGACTGCAGCAATTCGCGAAGCGATGACACTGTCTGGTGTAAAGGTAATTCTATCCCGGCAGGAATGTGCAATCCAGGCCATGCGTCAGGGTAAACGCTACGGAAAAAGCACAGTTATTGAAGGCAACTGTAACAAATGCAAGCTGTGTATTACTGTTACCGGCTGCCCGGCAATTTCTCTCGGCGAGGAATCGATCGTGATAGATCCGGCTATATGTTATGGCTGCGGTCTTTGCAGCCAGGTGTGCAATCGCGAAGCGATTGAAAGGGGGCCTGTAAAAGATGTATTATGATATCTATCTGGTTGGTGTAGGCGGCCAGGGTATACTTACGATCGGTGAAATTGTTGCAGAAGCTGCATTAAAACGCGATCTGCCCGCTAACTTTTACCCGACTAAGGGTATGGCTCAGCGGGGCGGCTTTGTTAAAGCTCAACTGCGTCTTGGCAGAGATAATGTGGGCCCAAGTATCGCTGAAAAAGGGGCTGACCTGGTTATTGCCATGGAACTATCTGAATCTTTAAAGGCCCTGCGTTATCTCAAACCGGATGGCGATTTTGTTCTATACAGCTCAGTATGGTCTCCTACGGCAGTTATGCTCGGGAAAGCGCCGTACCCGACTGTAGAGGAAGTACTGGCAGAAATTGAAAAGACAGGCGGTAAAATTATACACGTTAAACCTGAAGGCAGGCCTGAATTTGAAGGGCAGCCTGTGCCTGAAAATGTTTATGTTCTGGGCGCTGCCTGTCGGTATTCTTCCCTGGGCCGTTTTATCAACCCTGATGAAATCAGGGTAACCCTGGAGAATAGATGGAAAAAGGGTGTTGAGAGAAATCTTTATACTTTCGATGCCGGCATGAGCTCAACTTTATAAAATAACTGTATACGTGTTGTGATAAAATAGTAATGATTCCTGAAAATGTTTTGATTATTCGGAGGTGTTTTAAATAACCGTGTATCGTTCAAATTACAGTGAGCAGTTATCACCGAAATTAAACTGGTTCAGCGGAAGCCAGCTCGAAGAGATTCACAGTTCCACTATCGATGTGCTGGAGAGAGTTGGCGTGAGGGTCGATCATGATGAAGCTCTCAGTCTTTTAAAAGATGCAGGATGTATAGTAAAAGACCGGGTGGCCAGAATTCCTGGTTGGCTTGTTGAAGAAGCTATCAGGCTTGCTCCTTCAAAAGTGAATATTTACAGTCGTGAAGGCAAACCGGCGATGAGCCTGGAAAAGAATTGCACATATTATGGCACCGGTTCAGATTTGCCCTTTCACCTTGATCTTGAAAGCGGCGAAAGGCGCGGAGCTGTTAAGCAGGATATCATCAATGCAGCCACCATAATGGAAAACCTGCCCAACTTCGATTTTGTCATGAGTTATGGAATTCCAGGTGATGTTGATGCCACAAGGGGCTGCCTGCACCAGTTTGCAGCGCTTACCCTGCACACTGCCAAGCCAATTATTTTTACCGCTTTGAGTGAAGAACATACCAGGACGATTATCGAGATGGCCGCTGCCGCTGCCGGTTCTTATGATGACCTGCGGGCCAGGCCGTACATCATTATCTACGATGAACCGATTTCGCCCCTGGTCCATACCTATGATGGTATTGCCAAAATGTTTGCCTGCATAGAACATAGCGTACCGGTTATTTATACACCCGGGGTTGTCGCCGGAGGAACCTGCCCGGTAACAAAGGCCGGCACAATTGTGCAGATGAACGCAGAATCTCTTTCCGGCCTTGTTATAGCCCAGCTTAAGCAAAAGGGTTCTGCCATTATTATCGGCGGCGGGGCTACGCCGATGGATATGAAAACTACGGCTACGCTTTATGGTTCTCCTGAAGCGTCAATGAATTATGCAGCGATGACAGAACTTGCACAGTATTACAGGTTGCCAAACTTTACCGAGGCTGGCTGCTGTAATGCTCCAGTGCCTGATGCCCAGGCCGGGATGGAAGCGGCAATTGGTCTTTTGCTTAACCAGCTGTGCGGCGCAAACCTGGTTCACGATGTCGGTTATCTTGATTGCGGTAAAACCGGATCGCTGCCTTTCCTGGTAATGTGTGATGATTTTATCAGCGCTGTTCGTTATATCGGGGCAGGAACCCCTGTGAATCCTGAGAAGATCGGGATCGACACCATCGAAGATGTTGGCCCTGCCGGCCACTACCTGGGGGCAGTGCATACAATGGAGAATTTCCGCAGCGAGATATGGATGCCTACAGTTTTTAACCGGATGATGTGGGAAACCTGGAAAGACCTTGGCGGGAAAAACAGTTTTGAACTTTCCAGGGAAAAGGCCAAGGCGATCCTTGAGAGTGACAAAGCTAACGCACCCGTTGCAAAAGTGGTCGAAAAGATTATAGATTTGCTTTAAATAAAGGAACAAAGCCTGCAACTGTTTTTGCAGAGCTTTGATATTATATAATATTTCAAATAATTGTATGATATGCTAAGTTACAGAAAGGAGTTGAATTAAAGGAGTAATAAAATAAGTTGTTGTTAATAGAATTGTTTATTTCAATTGCATGTAAAATGAGGAGGGAAAAACATTGTTAAAAAAAACACTTGCATTAATGTTAGTCCTGTTTCTTGCAGCATTTGTTATCACTGCCTGTGGCCCTACCGATTCAGTGGTTGATGACGAAGAGAGCGAAGCACTATCTCCCAAACATGGTGGTGTTTTGCGCAGCGCGTACTATGCACCCACAAATATGGATCCCGCATTTTTTGGCACTGTTGCTGATGATTGGCTGGGTAAACAGTGGGGCGATTTTTTAGTATATGTTGATGAGCAGAATATGCCTGACCCAGGCCGCAGCATAGCTGAAAGCTGGGAAGCAGATGAAGAGGCAAAAGTATGGTCTTTCAACCTTCGCCAGGGTGTCCTTTTCCATGATGGAAAAGAAATGACCTCGGCTGATGTAAAGTTCACTTTTGATCGCCTGCGTGATCCGGATGTTGGCGCTGCCACGGTTGGCCTCTATTCCAACATCCTCGATATAACAACCCCCGATGATTATACTGTTGTATTTGAATTGGCTGACTCGAATCCCGATTTTCTGTTTGACCTGTTTGACTACCATGCAGTCATATCTGACGCAGATAATGATAACTTTGCCACCAACTGGAATGGCACCGGTCCTTTCATGATTGCCAGCTATTCCCCCGAAGACAGAATCGTCTTCGAGCGTAACCCCAACTACTGGATGACTGATGCTGAAGGCCTACCCCTTCCTTACCTGGATGGGATTGAGATCATCTTCCTGTCTGATTCCTCGGCTCAGATTGAAGCCCTGCGCGGCGGACAGATTGATTACCTGATCTACCTGCCGACTGAGTTTATACCCATGCTGGAAGCAGAGTCCGATATTGTGGTGCTTCAGGCTCCTTCCAATACTTCCTATGTTTTAAGAATGAGATCTGATGAAGGCCCTGCCAGCGATGTTCGTGTCCGCCAGGCCCTGAAACTCGGAACCGACCGCTCAGCTATCCTTGATGGCGCGGTTGACGGTCTTGGCACTACCGGACGCGATACTCCTATCGGTCCGGCTTATGGCGATTTTTATCTTGATGTGCCTGAACCTGCCCGTGATGTTGAAGCAGCAAAAGCGCTTTTGGCTGAAGCCGGTTATGGCGATGGGCTGGATATTATAATTACCACTCAGGAATCTTCACCGGTTCCCGCTATTGCTACCATTTGGAAAGAGCAGATGGCAGATATCGGCGTAAATGTTGAGATACAGCTTGTTCCTTCAGATCTTTACTATGGCGCAGACAATATGTGGCTTGAAGTGCCCTTTGGTATTACCGACTGGGGTGCAAGGCCTTCTCCTCAGCCATATCTTGATCTTGCCTATGTATCAGATGCCCAGTGGAATGAAAGTCACTGGAGCGATCCTGAACTGGATGAACTGGCAGCTCTGGCAGCCAAAGAAATGGATCGAAATGAGCGTATCCGTCTCTACCATGAAATTCAGGAGATTTTTATGGAACGCGGACCGATCATCATCCCCTTCTTCATTAACAACCTCTGGGGTGCAAGCGCTGACCTTCAGGGCATGGAGCCAACCAGTATCTTAGGTACTGCTATGGATTTACGTCCGGTTTACTTTGAAAGGTAAAGCAGTTTATATCTAATATTATTCAAAAAGAGGCGGTCTCTCAAGGCTAATTCATGAGAGACCGCCAGAGTAGTGTTCCGGTTTATGCCGGGTATAAACCGGAACAGTGCTTATATTTTATCTCCCGAGGGAGGTAGCCTATGACAGATACAACCGGTGCCATAAAACGAAGAGAATCAAAATCTTCAGCTGTTTTAAAAGCTTTTAAACGCCTCTGGCGTTACCCGACAACCCTGATCGGCTTTACCCTTGTTTTTTTGTTTCTGGTTATTGCTCTGTTCGGACCAACAATTGCTCCCTATACATACACACAACAGAATTTGGTCAATAAATTACAGCCGCCTTCTGAAGAACATATTTTCGGTACGGATCAGTTTGGCCGCGATGTTTACAGTCGCGTCTTGGTCGGTAGTCGTGATGTGCTTTCTGTTGCCGGTGCAGGTACGGCGGTCGCGGTTTTTCTCGGCCTTTTACTTGGCTTGATCTCCGCTTACCGCGGTGGCCTTTTTGATGAACTAATTATGCGTTTTATGGATGTAATTTTATCAATACCACCCTTACTGTTAGCCATGGTAATCCTCTTTTCTCTCGGTCCTTCAAGGCTTAATGTTATTCTTGTGGTCGGCTTTCTCTACATCCCAATGGTTGCCAGGGTAGTGCGAAGCGTTGTTTTGGATCTGAAAACGAGACAATTTGTTGAAGCTGCCCGCCTGCGGGGAGAAAGCAGCTTTTATATACTCTACCGGGAAATATTCCCAAATGTTCTCCCCCATCTGGCAGTTGAAGCGTCAATGAGGTTCTCATATTCCATCTTTTTGGTTGCTTCCCTGGGATTTCTTGGCCTTGGTGTACAGCCGCCTTCTCCCGACTGGGGGCTTATGGTTGGTGAAGCCAGAACCTGGTTTCACCAGGCCCGTTGGGTTCTTTTCTTCCCGGCCGGAGCGATCGCCTTGCTTGTAGTTGCTGTCGGTTTTATGAGTGACGGGCTAAGAAGAATGCTTTTGCCGGGAGGTGTGAGCGATGCCTGATCCTGCGGCTGACTTTAAGATAAAAGAAAATCAGGACATCTGCCGGCCTGTTCTTGATGCCCGGGACATTACCGTTACCTATAGAACTGAAAAGGGGCCTCTGCATACAGTAAGAAATGTAAACCTGCAGATTGGCTCCGGGGAAATATATGGACTCGTTGGAGAGTCTGGTTCAGGTAAAAGCACCCTGGCCAGGGCGCTAGTCCGATATCTTCCTGCAAACGGTATTCTAAGCAGCGGTTCGGTTCATCTTGGCGACACAGATCTCCTGGCTCTGACGAAAGCAGAGATGCGTAAGGTTTGGGGCGCGCGTGTGACTATGGTTCACCAGGATCCTAATGCCGCCATCAACCCGGCTATACCCATCGGCGAACAGATAGCCGAAGTAGCCCGGATACACCTGCACATGAATAAGAATGATGCAAAAGATAAGGCTATGGAAATGCTTAATAAAGTACGTATGCCTGATCCCGAATCAGTAGCGCGAAGGTATGCTCACCAGCTTAGCGGCGGTATGCTGCAGAGAGTCTTAATTGCCATAGCTATGACTACCAATCCGGAACTGCTGATCATGGATGAACCGACAACAGCGCTGGATGTTACAACTGAAGCTGTAATTCTTGATTTGATCGGTGAGCTGATGTTTGAGTATAACACCGCGATCTTATACATAACCCACAACCTTGGGGTCGTGGCCAGAGTCTGCAACCGTGTAGGTGTGCTTTATGCAGGCGAAATTATGGAAGAAGGCTGCATCAGCCGGGTATTTAAAAATAAGCTGCACCCCTATACCCGTGGGCTTCTTGGCTGTGTGCCGCGGGTAGATGCCAATAAAAAAGATATCAGCCTGAAGGCAATTCCCGGTTACATACCCCGTCCGGATCAACTTCCACATGGCTGTATTTTTGCACCCAGGTGTGAACTTGTCGAGCCGGCCTGCGAAGAAAAAAGACCGTCGCTGATTGAAATTGAAAGCGGTCATCTTACAGCCTGCCGGCGTCATGAAGAGCTGAAAAAGATTGGCGACGTAGTTGCCGATACCCGTGAAAGTCATGAAGAAGAGGCTGAATATGGTGAATTGGTTCTTGACGCCAGAAATATTAAGAAATATTTCCCCGTATCAGCGGGATTATCATCTATTTTCGGGGGTAAGGGTTCCGAGGTCAAGGCAGTTGACGATATGTCGGTGCGCATGCGACGCTCCTTCACCATGGGTATTGTAGGTGAATCCGGCTGCGGTAAAACAACTTTTGCCCGCTGTATTATGGGGCTGGAACAGGCCACTTCAGGAGAAATTGAACTGGAAGGTGAACTTTTACCCTATTCTGTAGCGAAGAGATCCTGGGAAACTTTAAGAAAGATGCAGATGGTGTTTCAGAATCCCGATGCTTCCCTTAATCCCCAGCACCCGGCCGGTGAAAGTGTCGGGCGACCTCTGATCCTGCTGCGTGATATGAGCAGAAAACAGGTACAAGAGCGTGTTAAAGAACTTTTCCAGGCTGTAAACCTGCCTGAAGATTTTATTAATCGTTTGCCGCATGAATTAAGTGGGGGGGAAAAACAACGGGTTGCAATTGCCCGCGCTTTTGCCGCTGATCCGATCCTGATGGTTTGTGATGAACCTATTTCTTCGCTGGATGTTTCTGTGCAGGCTTCCCTGATGAACCTGCTGGTAGATCTGCAGGAATCGCAGGGAACATCATATCTGTTTATCTCACACGATCTTGCGGCAGTGCGCCATTTATCAGACTGGATCGCTGTAGTTTACCTTGGGCGTTTGTGGGAAATAGGTTCGGCAGAAGATGTTTTTGTTCCGCCGTGCCATCCCTATACCGAAGCTCTTTTATCTGCTATCCCGATCCCCGATCCTGATATCAGGCAGGATTCAATCCGGCTGAAGGGTTCAGTGCCAAGCGCTATGAATATCCCTTCGGGATGTCGTTTTCATACTCGCTGCCCGCGAAAAATTGGTCCGATATGCGAAAATGAAGAGCCGCCCTGGCAGGATGCTGAAAACTATCATCAGATATGCTGTCATATCCCCCTGGCAGAGTTAAGATCTTTGCAGGGAGAAGGATTGATTAAAAAACCTCAGAGTGCAGGGGGGGACAGCAAATGACTTCTTATTTGATTCGTCGGATCGGTTTTATTCTGATCACCCTTGTTCTAGCTTCTATAATAATTTTTAGCGTAACCCAGTTTCTTCCTGGCGATGTGGCAGGAATTATCCTGGGACAGTTTGCCACTGAAACAGCGATTGCCAACCTGCGTGAAGAACTTGGCCTCAATCAGCCTCTGCATATTCAGTATCTGAGCTGGGCTGGGGGTTTTATCCAGGGAGACTGGGGTAATTCGCTAACCAGTCGGATGCCGATTCGACCGATTGTTATGGAACGTCTCGGCAACTCAGCTATGCTGGCAGGTATGGCCCTGCTCATCTATGTGCCGCTGGGTATTATTCTTGGGGTAATAGCAGCCCTTAAGCGAGATAAACTGCCTGACCAGTTAATTTCAGGTGTATCGATGGCTTTTGTCGGATTGCCGGAATTTGTCAGTGGTCTTTTACTGATCACTTTTCTGGCTATTGGCCTGGAGTGGTTTCCGGCCAACTCATCGATCAGCCCCGATTCAACTTTCCGGGAGGCATTTCCATATCTTGTACTGCCTGCTATAACCGTTAGCCTGACCGGTCTTGGATATATTGCCAGGATGACTAGGTCAGGAACTATCGATGTATTGCGGACAGATTATGTTCGCGCCGCCGATCTAAAAGGGCTGCCCGCCTGGCAGGTTTTAATCAAGCACGTTCTTCGCAATTCTCTTCTTCCCACTGTCACAGTCGTAGCGATGGGGATAGGTTGGTTGTTGGGCGGTCTGATTGTTACCGAGGCTGTCTACGGTTACCCCGGCCTGGGACGGCTGATTGTATTCAGTATACAGCGTCAGGATCTGCCAATGATCCAGGCCTGCAGCATGATTGTTGTAGCAGTTTACAGTATTTCAAACCTTATTGCGGACATATTGTATGGATTGCTTAACCCGAGAATCAGGGTGGGAGAGTGATATTAACATCATGAATGGCAGCGATAGAACCGCTCTTTTTGTCGGGGATATTAAATGGAATGATCTGCCGGATAAGGTAAAAAGCCGGGCGTTGATATGCCTGCTGGATAACCTAGGAGTCACAATGGCCGGCACTCTTGCTCCGATCAGTAAAATCGCAACTCCTTTCGCAGTTTCAAACTGGGGGGGCAGTGAGGCTACGATATTACTGTATAAATGCAGCGCTTCAGCTCCGGGTGCAGCTTTTGCCAATGCCTGCGCCGGTAATGCTCTCGATCTTGATGATGATGCTATCTACACCCGCGGCCACCCGGGCGCCCAGCTTTTCCCGGCTGCTCTGGCTGTGGCTGAAAAAGTCGGGTCAGGTGGCAGGGAACTGCTTGAGGCTCTTGTGGTCGGCTACGAGGTTTCTATCAGGGCCGGACGCTGCTGGCATGATTTGCACGAAGTTTATCAATCCTGCGGTTCCTGGGGTTCGGTCGGCTGTGCTGCTGCCGCTGCTCATCTTCTGAAACTTAACCGGGAAGAGATAAAAAATGCTCTCGGTATTGCCGAGTATCATGCTCCTAATGCACCAATGATGCGCGATATTTACAACCCCACTATGGTTAAGCATGCCATCGGCTGGGGGGCGATGAACGGGGTTACATCCGCCCTGCTTGCTAAAAGCGGCTATACGGGGATGCCCGGGCTTCTGGGCATGGAAAAATATTACGACTGGGTTTCAGATATCGGCGAGACTTACTGGATGACCGACTGGGTATTCTATAAAGAATGGGCGTCGTGCGCCTGGGGCCATGCAGCCGGAGTGGCGGTGTTAGAATTAATGATTGAACATAAGGTTACCCCTGCCCAAATCAAATCGGTAAGGGTTAAAACATTTGAAGAAGCGGCCATGCTATACCAGGGTTATCCGACTACTACGGAGGAGGCCCAGTTCAGCATCAAATGGCCTCTGGCCTGCCTGATTCTTGACCATGAACTGGGTCCGGACCAGGTCTTGGAAGAAAGATTTAACGATCCTGAGGTTCTGGCTGTTTTCGATCGAATCGAAATGGTAGTGGATCCGGAAATTGATCAGCTTTACAAAGAAATGAAAGAAATGGATCTGCGCATGCACAGCGCCGTTGAGATCACTCTTCAGGACGAAAGGGTGCTTGATTCAGGCGTAATAGAGAGAGGCGCGGACCGCTACAGCGAGCAGGATCTGGAGAATAAATTTCGTAAACTTGCCGCTTTTGTAACTGATCCCGGTACCGTAAATAAGCTGGTGGAAATGGTCTGGAATTTTGACAGCATCGAGAATGTCCGGAAGCTGACCAACTTAATCAAATAGATATTAGACGAAGGCCCCTTTTTACCGTGAATAAGCAGACATTAGACGCCCTTTGTTCAGCTATTAGAGTAAAGTATTTCTTGTCCTCTGCGGATTATCTGATTCCGCAGAGTGGTCGAGATATAAATAACATTTAGATTAATTTTAGATGGAGGTTGATTTAATGTCTTTTCCGATTCAGGCTGTCCCCCGTTTTCTGCTTTTCAGCCGTGAACAGTGTGAAGCAGTCCATCATGCCACCCTTGATATTCTCAGGCGCACCGGTACCCGTGTTTTCCACAAGGAAGCCCGTGAACTACTCAGGGAAGCAGGCTGTCTTGTCAGTGATGAAACTTTGGTTCAATACCCGCCTTCTCTTGTTGAATGGGCAGTAAAGCAGGCTCCTTCAACGATAGCTCTCTGTGAAAGGGGCAGCCGCAGGGCAGCTTTTAAACTTGAAGCTACGAGCGTGTCATTTGGGACCGGGTCAGACTGCAGGAATTATATTGACCCGCGCAACGGTGATTACAGGCTTTTCAGGGCTGCCGATGTTGTTGACTGCATTCGGTTAGTGGATGCCTGTAAAGAGATCGATTTTTGTATGTCCATGGGTATCCCTTCGGATGTTGATGCCATCAAACCTTATGCCTACCAGTTTTCATTAATGCTGCAGAATACATCAAAGCCGATTGTATTTATAGCTGACGATTTATCCGATTGTAAATCCATTGTTGCCATGGCTGCAGCTGCGGCAGGTGGATATCAGGAACTTGAGCTTAGTCCCAACCTGCTTTGCTATAGCCAGGTTACCACTCCGCTGATTCACAACGAAGAATCGACTGACAAGCTTTTATATATGGCTGAAAAAGCTGTTCCTGTTGTCCATCAACCTTCTCCGATGATGGGCGGCACTGCGCCGATGAGTCTGGCTGGCGGCCTGGTGATCGGCAACGCCGAGGTTCTTTCCAGCCTGGTGATTCACCAGTTAAAGAGAGCGGGAACACCTTTCCTTTACGGTGGAGGTCAGCATCACATTGATATGCACACGACAATCAGCGTATACAGCGCTCCCGAATTTGATCTGGAAAGAGTTGCCGTGGCCGAAATGGCCAGGTATTATAATCTTCCCAGCTGGGGTTATGCCGGCTGTACCGATAGCTGTATCTTTGACGAGCATGCGGCTGCAGATGCGAGTCTCTCGATTATGACCGCTATTTTAAGCGGACAGAACCTGGTTCACGATATCGGTTACATGGAAGCCGGCCTTACATTCGGGCCTGAGATGGTGCTGTATAGTGATGAAATTATCAGCCGTATGCGCTCCTTTGCTAAAGGGATTTCTCTTGATCCGGAATCTTTGGCGCTTGAATTAATTGACGAAGTTGGTCCGGGCGGAGCTTTTTTAGCGACAGATCATACGTTTAAACATTTTCGCGATTTTTGGCAGCCCAAATATTTCAACCGCCGTCGCCGCGATGACTGGGTTCGTGATGGCAGCAAGAGTATGGGGGTAAGGATCAGAGAAAGCGTTGTTGAAATAATGGAAAACCACCAACCCGGTCAATTACCGGAAAGCCTGCACGATGAGATCAACTATATTCTCGCTCAGTCGGAACAGCGCAAGTAAAGCCAAAAACCGGAGGTTGCAGATGGCCCTTAAGTTAACCGACTATGAAAAAAGCATGCTTAAAGGTACGGAAGGAAAATTAAAACAGAAAGCGATGGAAGTTATTGTTCGTTATGCCGATGTTATGAACGCCGACGAGCTCTGTACGGTAACCAAGGCACATCTGCACTGCGGCTTTCACACTTACCTGAAAGCAGTAAAGTCCGAAAATGTGGATGAAATCATTTCTGAAATGTTTTTCTGTTCGGATGAAACTTTTTCGCTGCAGAATGTATGTTGCGACTGTTTTGCCGATGTTGGGCCCTGCAGCGCTTGTTTTTCCTAAAATGGATTCACGGACCGGGGTAACCGCAGCCGTATTAAATATCCCTGTTGTAACCGATCTGGATCGTGATCCTTTCGAGTTGATCAAAACCGGTGATCTGGTCCGGGTAAATGGCGACAGGGGTACAGTTGAAATCATTTCGCCTATAGGTTTTATAAAGGATAATTAGCAAGGAAAGGGAGTAATCACTTTGCCGACAGGGACAGAAGATATTACCAGTGAAAGGAAGACCGAAGTTAATTTTCAGTCTCCTGAAGTGTGGGCTAAAGTTACGGGTAAAGCGCTTTATGGCAATGATTTAAAATTGCCGGGTATGCTTTACGGTAAAATTCTGCGCAGCCCGCATTCTCACGCGCGAATTAATAAGATTGATTTAGGGCAAGCCTCACAAATATCCGGTGTACGCGCTTTCCTGACTGGCGCCGAACTGCCAAACAGGCCTTACGGCATAGTAGTTGATGATGAACTACCCCTGGCTGCTGATCTCGTCCGTTACATCGGTGATGAAGTTGCCGCTGTGGCTGCTGTTGACGATCAAACTGCAGCAAAAGCAGTGGGAGCGATTAAGGTTGATTATGAAATACTTCCAGCTGTTTTTAACCCCCGTGAAGCGCTGCAACCTGATGCCCCGCAGCTGCACGAACAGTTTAAGGATAACCTGGCCTGGGAGCGCAATCTGCTACGGGGTGACAGTGATCATGCTTTTCAAAAGGCCGACATCGTTGTTGAAGAGACTTTTACGATTCCTTCTATTCACCAGACTTATCTGGAACCAACTGTATGCGTAGCGGTTGATGATCCCTATGATGGACTGATTATTCATACTGCTGTGCAGTCTCCGGATGTGGTTCGGACTCTAATCGCCAAAGTTATCGATCTTCCACTTTCAAAGGTGCGCATTGTCGGTCCCGTTATGGGTGGCGGTTTCGGAGGGAAAGTATATGGTAACCTGAAATTGTATATAATCGCATCGCTTTTGGCGATTAAGACAGGACGGCCGGTTAAAATGCAGCTTACCCGCGAAGAGGAATTTCTGGTGGGCAGGCCGATGATTGCTGCTGAAATGCGATTAAAGATGGGCTTCAAAAGTGACGGGACAATCCTGGCCCGTGAGGCTGATATAGTGACCGACAACGGCGCTTACAGCGCCCAGGCACCCTGGGTTTCGAAAACATTATCCGAACGCAACGATTCTGTTTACCACATCCCAAATATTAAAACCAGGGTTCGCCTGGCTTACACTAACAAGATTCCCACTGGTCAATACAGGGCATACGGTAATCAGGCTGCCAATTTTGCCACCGAATCGCTCATCGATATGGCAGCTGTTAAGCTGGGCATCGATCCCCTTGAACTGCGCCTGAAAAACTGTGTTAGGGCCGGTGATACAACCGTTCACGGTTTGAAGATTAAAAGTTGCGCCCTGACCGATTGTTTGAAGGCCGCAGCAAAAGAGATAGGCTGGCATAACCGCAAACCGGGTCATGGTTACGGCATCAGTGCCGCTATTCATGCCAGCGGCAGTCTGGTCTTCGATAAAAACTTTCGCGGCGCCGCCGCCATGGCCAGGCTGGAACTTGACGGCAGGATTTCATTATTCAGCGGTGAGCAGGATTACGGTCAGGGCGCTCATGCCACCTTTGCACTGATCGCGGCCAGAGCGCTTGGTTTAAGCCCCGATCTAATCACAATCTATTCTCGTGACACTCT
>JAHYJM010000037.1 GCA_019428945.1 Bacillota bacterium
CGTGGAGAAATCAACCGTTCTGTTGCCAAGGAGCTTTTAACGGAAATGGTTAAGAGCGGTGCACGACCTGTTGAGCTTGTCAGGAATAAAGGATTGGGCCTTATATCAGGCCGTGAAAAGCTTCTGCCGCTGGTAGATAAAGTGATTGCAGAAAACCCTGATGCTGTTAGTAATATTCTAAGCGGTAAAGAGAAAGCAATAGCCTTTCTGGTAGGTAAAGTTATGGGACTCACCGGTGGCAGGGCAGATCCGGCAGAAGTAAACGCTCTATTAAGAGAGCATATAAATAAATGATTGGTGGTGCCGTTATGCTGAATGCAAAAAGCCTGGTTATAGTAGGAGCTCAGTGGGGAGATGAGGGTAAAGGTAAAGTTATTGATTACCTGTCATCGGAGGCTGACGTGGTTTCCCGCTTTCAGGGTGGTGATAATGCCGGACATACAGTAGTTTATGGGGCTAATGTTTTCAAGCTGCATCATGTCCCCTCAGGCATACTTAATTCGGGAACACTCTGTCTGTTGGGTAATGGTATGGTAATTAATCCGCTGGTTCTGGTCAGGGAACTGAATGAATTGGAAAAAAGGGGTATCGATACATCAAACCTGCGCATTAGCGGTAAAGCACACCTTATTATGGCTTATCACCAGGCTTTGGATGAAGCTGGTGAGAAGCTGTTAGGCGATAATAAGATAGGCACCACAGGTCGTGGAATCGGCCCGGCATATGCAGACAAGGCATTAAGGCGCGGTATAAGAGCCAATGAATTGACCGATTTTAACCGTTTTAAAGCCTCTCTTTCGGAAATATTGCCATTACAGAATCGAATTTTAAAAAATGTATACGGTTGTAACACATTTGAGCTTGAGGAGCTGCTCGAATTGTACAGACCTGCTCTTGAGAGGCTTGGGCCACTGGTAACAGATACTGCCCTGCTTCTTTATGACCAGTTTGCCGATGGTAAAAAAGTGCTTTTTGAAGGGGCCCAGGGTGCTCTGCTCGATATTGACCATGGTACCTATCCATTTGTTACATCCTCATCGACTGTTGCAGCGGCAGCGGCCTCTGGAACGGGATTGGGGCCCGCATATGTCAGCCAGGTGCTCGGAGTTTTAAAAGCTTACACTACCAGGGTTGGCAGTGGCCCATTTCCATCTGAAGACCTGGAAGAAGCCGGCGATCAATTGAGACAACGGGGAAGTGAATTTGGTACAACAACAGGTCGGCCACGACGCTGTGGCTGGTTCGATGCAGTTATAGCCAGATATGCTTCGCGCATCAACGGGCTTACTGGCCTGGCGGTAACAAAACTGGATGTTCTCAGCGGTATGGAGATTATTAATATGGCGGTTGCTTACCGGTGCCGGGGCAGTGTAACAGGTGATTTCCCAATCAGCATAGGTGACCTGCAGCTTTGTGAACCGGTTTATGAGTCTTTCCCCGGTTGGGATGAGGATATTTCAAGGGTTCGTAATTTTGAAGATCTTCCACAGACTGCCAGGAATTTTATTAATGCGATAGAGGATGCAGTAGGCGTAAGGGTAGATCTTGTATCTGTCGGGCCTGATCGCTCTCAGACTATTATCTGTCCCGGTTCACATCTTTCATCCTGGATAAAAAATTAATTTACTTAGATGACTATTTATAATAAATGCTATCCGCAGGCAGGATAATTAACAATTACGGTCGAATTCCTAAGGTTAATTGCAAATTATGAATTAAATCTTTGGGGGTGATTATACTTGCACAGTTTGCGACTCGCAGCTAAAATCGTGATCGGCTTCATTTTTTCTCTATTCATTATTCTTACCTTTCTCACCACATCCCTGTTTGGGGTGAGGGCCCAGGATACTGTTCGCCTGATTATTACAGAGGCAACCGGACTGCAGCGGGATATGGTTGCATTTCAGGCTGATCTTCAACCACTGATTATCCATAACCTGTTTTGGGTTTGTCTGGCATCGCTCGGATTTATGCTTATCTTTCTCTACTTTATTGATCACAGTTTCAGGGGATTTCTTGGACCGGGGATCCTATCGATAGCCATAACAATTTTTCTGGCAGTGATGCTTTCCGTCTCAAAAGAACATATATTTCTATTTACCGGACCGGCTACTGAAATGTACATTCAAACGGCCCTGGATCGCTTTAATGTGAGCGCCTATGCAATCTTTGCTTTTGGTTTGCTGCTTGTGGCTGCTTCATTGTGGGGTGATCAACTTTTTAAAAAGAATAAAAATTAGGAATAGATCACTGACTAACTCTGGTGAAGCCAGGATAAAAAATTTAAATAAACCTGCCTTTAAGAATAAAGATTCAGAAGATTGCTATGCAGCGCAATCTCCTGTAACAAAGTCTGTAATTGTGCCTTTCGGTAACAGCAGAATAAATAATTCGAAAGCTCTAAAAGGGTGTTTTGATTCCTGGTCGTATACCTGCTTTCGGTTTTACGATGATCAGGTTTTTTTATGGAACAATTGATTAATAATCGGCCTCATAATCTATTTTATAAAGTAAATAGAAATGACTATGAAGCGTTTAGAAATGAATTTGTAAACTGTGTTGCCATACCGGTAGATGCTGTTTAAGGGGATCAGTCGATGAACATCATCCATACAGCAGACCTCCACCTTTCCGAGAAAGCGGTTGAACGCTGGGAAGCGCTGGAACATATAATCAAATCTGCGTCTGATCAATGCGCCTCTCTGCTGCTAATATGCGGTGATTTATTCGATCAGAATGTTGATGCTGAAAAACTTCGTCCGAAACTTCGTGAGATGCTCGGACTTGCTGATCTCAGAACTGTAATTTTGCCCGGTAATCATGATTATAAGGCTTACAGGGATGGGCTTTATTTTGGGGATAAAGTTACAGTGATTTCCGACAGCTCAGAACCGCTGAGATTAGACAACTTTGTGATCTGGGGGCTTCCTTATGAGAAAATCGGAGGAGAGCGATTAGTCGGGCGTCTGCGTGAGATTGGTTCGCGAATGGACCCAAATGATTTCAATATTTTACTGTACCACGGCGAACTTCTTGATGCATTTTTCTCGCGCCGGGAAATGGGTAATGAAGGTGATCAACGATATATGCCCGTCAGATTATCATATTTCCAATCTCTGCCGCTAAAATATGTTTTTGCCGGACATTTTCATTCACGCTATGCAGGTTGGCCTCTGCCGGGAGGCGGCAAATTTATATATTCAGGTTCCCCGGTGGCTGTCACCAGGCGTGAGCTCGGACAAAGGGCGGTAAATTTATTTAAATGGGGAGATGAGCCGGTTGAATTACTGCTCGAGAGCTTCCACTATGAAGAACTGGCGATTGAACTTGATCCATTCGGAAGCGAAAACCCATTAAAAATAATTGAAGAGAGGTTAAAAAAAGCTCATCATGCCGCCGGGGTAATTCTTACCGTGCGTGGCCTCTTCAACGGGGCTGCCCTAAACCTTTCTGAGAGTGACATCGCCCGTGGAATACGAGAACTGGCCAATGGCCGGCTTGCTGCCGAGCCTAAAGAAGAATTTGCCGATGTAAGGTTGGTGCTGGAAGATGATCTTTATAAAAAGTTTCTTTTAAGGCTCGGAGAATCTGACAGTGATCCCAACCTAAAAGATAAAGCTGCCCGATTGGCCATAGAAGCTTTCAGGGTGGTGAAAGCATGTTCCTGAAAGAGTATGCTGTCAGACGTTATGGCCCGCTGCCTGACAGCGGGCGCAGAATGTTAACTAACTTCAACCTTATCCACGGACCTAATGAAGATGGAAAAACCTTAACTATAGATGCATTGCTGCGGCTTTTATTCGGCAAGAACGCAGCTGCCGGTTTTGATGCGGTGAAAAGAGTCAAAGAAACTCCCGAAGGTTATATTATTCTTGATGACTCCGGCGAGGTTAAACTGCCGGAAGCGGGTACAATCTCGGATTTGTACGGATTCAGCGCAAATGAGTTTGGACGGGTTTTTGTTATTCGCGACAGTGATCTTTCAATAGGCAGAGAAAACGATTTTTACCGCACTATGACCGCCAGGTTAACCGGTATACGCACAGGTGAAATTGAAATAATAATGACAAAACTCCGTGAGCTTGGACAGATTACACCCAAAGGAAGTCTTCAGAACACGGAACCTTATAAATTTAAAGATCGTTTTACCGGGGTTACTGCGCTTATTAATAAAATCGGACCCCTTTCGGAGAGAATAGAGTCAGAGGGAGTCAACCGTATCGAAGAGGATCTCGCCCGGCTGAATGAGGAAAGGGTTGCCGCAAATGAGAGATTAAATAGTTATTATGACGCGTCCAAGCGGGAACTTTATGAAAAGGGACAAATAGCCCTGAAGCGTTTAAAAGAGGCACAGATAGAAGAGGCCAGACTCAGATTATTTAATAATGAAGATTTCGACAGATGGCAGAAAGCGGAATCTGCACTTGGACATCTTGGGATTGAAAAAGCCAGGCTGGAAGAAGACCTTGTGGCTGTAAAAAAAGATCTTGCCCTTGCCCGCAATGCCGAGAAAAATTTGGTATTACAGCAGAAAAAATATGAACGCGAAGCGACAAGAGCTGCAGAGAGATTAGGACTTTTGCTCGACGAAAATGAAAAGCTTTATTTGAATATAAAACAGTGGAAAAGTCTGACTGAAAGCGCATTTATTAAACGCGGATTCGCAGTCGTTCTGGCTTTATTTTTCGTTACCCTTTTCAGTTCAATTATTTCTCCTGTCTGGTGGCTCATTTCACCTCCCTGGTGGATGTTAACGATTCTTGTTGTTTCGGGACTGCTTGGTTTGGCAGGTTCATGGCTGAAAATCAGTCTTCACAGCAGGGAGGCGACTCTTAAATCGCTGGAAGAAAAAATTTATATTGAGGCCTCTAAGGTTGGTTTTTCAGCTAACAGTTTGGCTGAAGTCCGTCAAGCCTGCTCAGACATTGACAGATTAAAAACAGAAACTGAAGAAAAATTGAATGAAGCGGAAAAAAATCTTGAATGGTTTCAGAAAGAAAACGAGCGAATCAGAAATACCCTGGAACAAAATTTGCAGCGAATTGCAGTTGAGGAAGATATAATCAGCCGTATCCGGAAAGCGCTTTCGCTTAATTCGCTGGAAGAGTTGAGAGATTGTCTTGATCGCGACAGCAGATTTAAAAGCGAGATCAGAAATCAGCAGAATTTGCTGCACAGTCACTTTGAAGAAAGAGGCCACAGGACCGAACCTGTACAAGATTATTCTTACTGGGAAGCAAAAGTTGAAGAGCTCAGCTCCTACAGCGATGCTGCTCCGGGTGTGCAATATAATCAAAACGAAGTTGATCGACTAAAGACAGATCTTGCGCAGTATGAATTGAAAGCGTCCCGGTTAATGGATCTGCAGAGAGAGTGGGCAGAAGAACTGCGTGATATTGAAAAAGAATTTAACGAGCTGATGCAGTTTGACTTGGAAGAATACCATCCCTGCCAAACCACAATTGATTTGGATGTAATCCGGGAAAAGCTCAGATGGTGGCTGGATGAGCAGAATTTAAATTTATCGGCTTCGAAGCTTGCTATTTCTCTCTTCGAAGAATTGGAAGGTGAAGAGGAAGAAAAAGTTACAAAACTATTCGGGGCAGAAAGCCCGGTAAGCTCATATTTTAATGAAATCACCGGTGGTATCTATACAGGAGTTTATTTTCAGGGAGGAGAACACCCTCTTAAAGTAGTTACTGCAGATGGCAGAAAACTTGATGCTTACAAACTGTCCGGAGGCGCTTATGATCAGCTTTATTTTTCAATTCGCCTGGCATTAGGTGAAAAGCTGCTTAAAGGGGGGCGGGGTTTCTTTATCCTGGATGACCCATTTATCAAGGCTGATCCTGTCCGCTTGAAGTCTATGCTTGAAATGTTAATGGAAGTATGCCGCAGAGGCTGGCAGATACTTTATTTCAGTTCAAAAGGTGAGATAAAAGAGGCTCTGAAAGATAAAATTGCAAGTGGAGAAATAAAAGAGTTTTCAATAGGGCTTGGTCAGCTTGAAAACTAAACCTGGCAGAGATTGAAAAAGGGAATTTATCTTTAGACAAGAATATAAGCTTCAGATTGCCTTATCGTAAGGTTTTATTATACGCTTAGGGAGAGTTTGCCTTGAAAATTACTATTCTTGGTTGTTATGGCCCCTACCCGCCGGCAGGCGGGGCCTGCTCAGGATACCTGGTTAGTGAAGATGGCTGGAATATCCTTCTGGATTGCGGCAACGGAATATTAAGCCGATTGCAGGAATACCTTGCATTCCAGGAACTAAATGCCATTATTTTATCTCATCTGCATGCAGATCATGTCTCGGATATTATGATTATGCGTTACGGCCTGGAGTTGGCTTATAATCGGGCTTTGCGCAATGAACCGCTTCCTTTATATGCGCCGGCTGAGCCTGCCGGTGAATTTGAGCGTCTCTCCTACAAAAATGCATATAAAGTGTCTGGTGTCTCAGAAGAGACAGAACTGCAAATAGGCCCTTTTACAATAAAATTCAGGTCGGGCATTCATGCTGTGCCTGCTTTATCTATGCGTATAGAATCACCTTCCGGAGTAATGGTCTATTCCGGTGATACAGAATTTAACAGCGGTCTGGCAGAGTTTTCTAAAAGAGCCAATCTGTTATTGTGTGAAGCTAACTATCTTGAAGCAGATATCGATGCCGGTTTGCCTAACCACCTCAGTGCAGCCCAGGCTGCGCAAGTTGCTTCTGAAGCCGGGGTTAACAGGTTGGTACTTACCCATTTTTACCCTGAACGAGATCCTGTCCTTTCGCTTGCTGAAGCAGTGATATATTTTCCATTCACCGAACTGGCAAAAGAGAGGCAAGAGATTATTATTTGATTTTGTAGACTACATTAAGGAGTGTATACAGATGGAAAAGAAGAAACAGCCGGCTCAGCTGCTGCTTGGCCCTATACCTGCTGCGCTTATTGGCTGCGGAAACGGAACAGAAAATAATATCATCACCCTGGCCTGGGTCGGGGTGGTTAACTCCAACCCGCCGATGATCTCAGCCGCTATTCGCTCAAACCGGCATTCATTTGGAATTATTATTGAGAGCGGTGAATTTACAGTAAATATACCTTCAGCAGAGCAGGTGGAAATTGTTGATCTCTGCGGCACATTAAGCGGAAAGGATCTAAATAAATTCGACCGCTTTAACCTTAAACCGGCCAGGGGGTTGTTAAAAAAGGCCCCTATGATTGATGAATGCCCAATCAGTATGGAATGCGAACTGGAACAGACCCTGAATCTGGGCAGCCACACAGCTTTTATCGGAAAAGTTATCTCATCTTATGTCAGAGAAGATATTCTTGATGATAAAGGTAAAATAGATTTTTCTAAGTGCCAATTACTTGGTTTTTGCGCAGGCAGTTACCTGGCGACCACCCCACTTGGTTTAAGTATTGGCTATACCCTGAAAGATAACATTAAATAGATTTTGACTGCTGAGTATTTGCACCGGGGCGGAATAAATTGTTATAATTATTTAGGCTGTAGCGAATTTATACCTTTAGAAATGAGGTTCTCAAGTGGCCGACTATACTTCCATGCTGCGTGAACTCCCTGCTGTAGATCGTGTTATGCACGAACCTGCTATTACTGAAGTATTGGAAGCTCTGCCCCGCGCCCTGGTCTTACAGGCAGTAAAGGAAACCATCGATTTACATCGCCGCTTTATTTCTGAACATCGATTAGAACAAACAAAGCTCGATAACCTTGATCTCAGTCCGGAACGCATTGCCCGGGAAGCGGCTGTTTTGGCTGCAAAAAAAGCCGATCTGAATATCAGGCCGCTTATTAACGCAACGGGCGTTGTGATTCATACCAATCTTGGCCGTGCCCCCCTGCCGGCTGCAGCAGTGGAAGCGCTAAAAGCGGTCGCCGGTAACTACAGTAATCTTGAATTAAATCTCGTAAATGGAAAACGGGGCTCAAGGCAGGATCATCTGGAAGAGATAATCTGTGAGCTTACAGGAGCTGAAGCCGCAGTAGTACTCAATAATAACGCCGCGGCTGTATTTCTTGCTTTAAATGCTCTTGCTGCCGGACGTGATGTTATAGTTTCCCGCGGTCAGCTGGTTGAGATCGGAGGTTCTTTTCGCATACCTGAAATAATGACCGCCAGCGGAGCCCGGCTTATTGAAGTGGGAACAACCAATAAAACTTATCTGCGTGATTACGAATCAGCTGTCACTGAGAACTGCGCAGCTTTTCTTAAGGTCCATACCAGTAACTATCAAATGGTTGGCTTTACAGCAGAAGTTGAAACAAGTGAGCTTGCTGCACTTGCTCACAAGCATAATCTGATCATGATTGAAGATCTGGGCAGTGGAGTTTTACTTGATCTTGAAAAATATAATCTGCCGGCCGAACCGAAAGTACAGGACAGCATCAGTGCCGGAGCAGATCTGGTTACATTCAGTGGCGATAAGATGCTTGGCGGGCCCCAGGCCGGAATTGTAGTCGGTCGTAAAGACCTAATCAATTACATCCGCACCAATCAACTGGCCCGATCTCTGCGGGTTGACAAGTTTACTGTTGCCGCATTGGAGGCAACTCTTCGACTTTACTTCGACGAAGAAAAGGCGGTTAAAGAAATACCGGTGTGGAGAATGCTCACTGCTGAACCCGATTACCTTAAAGAGAGGGCTGAAAAACTTGCCGCAAAGATATCTGAAATCTTTGGCGCAAGTAATACATTGGTTATACCCGGTATATCCAGGGTTGGCGGAGGAGCCCTTCCAAATGCTGAGCTGCCTACGACTCTTGTCTCGGTAAAACTTGATGAAGCTTTAGGCTCTCCTGAAGTTTTTACCGGAAAATTACGCTCAGGCAAACCGCCGGTTATCCTGCGCCTTCAGCAGGACAGCCTGCTTTTTGATCCACGCACTATCTTTGAAGAACAGGAAGATATCCTCGTTGAGGTCCTGCTTGATTGTATAAATGCTCCCTTAAGTAATTACGATAGCTCCAGTTAAATTCTAAGCGTTGCTTTTGCGCAGAACAGGCGATCCAAAAGAGCGGTTGATTAGGAGGTTAAAGCATCGTTGGACCAGCTGATAATAGGCACTGCCGGCCATGTCGATCACGGTAAAACAGTATTGATCAAAGCTCTTACCGGAGTTGACACTGATCGACTGCAGGAAGAAAAAGAGCGCGGCATCTCAATTGATCTCGGGTTTGCTCCCTTCAGGCTGCCCGGTGGTCGTCTGGCCGGAATTGTTGATGTACCTGGTCATGAACGTTTCATTCACAATATGCTGGCCGGAGCTGCCGGAATGGATCTGGTTATGCTCGTTGTTGATGCTTCCGAAGGAGTGATGCCCCAGACCAGGGAGCATCTTGATATACTGGGGATACTCGGTGTTCAGAAAGGAATCGTGGTAATAACCAAGATAGACCTGGTTGAAGAAGAATGGCGTGAGCTTGTTGGTGAAGAAATAAAAGACGAGTTAAAAGGCACGTTTTTGGAAAATTCCCCCATTGTATCAGTTTCAGCCTTAAAAGGTGAAGGGATTGAAGAATTAAAAACGCTGATTGATCATTTAACTGAAGTGCTGGAACCACGCAACACATCCGGTCCACTCAGATTGCCGGTAGACCGTTCATTTGTAATTTCCGGGTTTGGCACAGTTGTAACAGGTACTTTGATTCAGGGCTCTGTGCGTGTAGGCAGCACTGTCGCTGTAGTACCCCCGGGAGTTGAGGCACGTGTAAGGAATATACAGGTACATGATGCTGATTTCGATGAAGCAGTAGCCGGCTCCAGGGTTGCGCTGAACCTGTCCGGACTTGAAAGAGATGAAGTGGTTCGGGGGAGTGTGATCAGCACACCAGGCTATTACCACCAGACAGATCTGCTCGATGTCATGATTGAACTGCTGCCACGATCCTCCAGACATTTAAAGAATCTGGATCCTGTGCATTTTTTCCTCGGCACAGCAAGGTGCGTGGCCAAACTGCTACTTCTGGACAGGGATGAACTCCGACCGGGTGAAAAAGCACTTGTTCAGTGTCGGCTTGATCGGCCCCTGGTAGCTGAACGGGGAGACCCTTTTGTGATTCGTTCTTACTCGCCTATGACTACAATCGGCGGAGGCAGGGTGCTTGACCCCTATCCTGCAAGGCATCGACGTTTCCGCCCGGAGGTAATAGAAAGGCTGGAAGAGTTAAAGCAGGCTCCGACAGCAGGTGGAGATTCAGCCTTCGTCCGCCGCAAACTGGAGGAACTCCTTGCTGCCGACACTTTGAAACTGGCTAAAGAAACCCGCCTGGATCAAACCAATGTTGAAAAAATCATGGAGGAGTTAAGTGAGCGTGACATTGTTCGCAGGTTAGGCGGTTCATACCTTGTAACAAAAGTACTCGAGGAATATGAGGCAAAAATACAGAGTGAACTGGAAAAATATCATAAAAAATATCCCCTGGCGCCGGGCATATCCCGTGCTCAGCTAAAAGGTTTACTGCCCGCTGCTTTCAGCCAGCGCGATTATGATGCTCTGCTTGAAAACCTGCAGCGCAGAGAAAAAGTTAACATGAAAAGCGATCTCGTCACACTTCACAGCTTTGAACCGCAGCCGTCGGCTGGTGATCAAAAGATACTCGAAGCAATAGTAACCGCCTATCATACCGCTTATATGCAGCCTCCTTCAATCAAAGAGGCGCTTGAAAGAGCCGACGCTTCACCTGCCCGTAAAGATGAATTTTATAATTACCTGCAGAGTGTAGGGATGCTTGTAAAGGTAAGCGAAGAACTCTACTTTTACAAGGACGCATACGAAGAAGCGCAAAACCTGCTGAAGCGTCACTTTACAGAAAATGATAAACTAACCCTGGCAGAATTCAGAGATAAAAGCGGCAGTTCGCGTAAATACGCCCAGGCGCTGCTTGAGCATTTCGACCAGGTTAAACTTACCCGCCGAGTAGAAGATTATCGTATTGCTTTCAAACTAAAAACGTGACAAGGGGACGGTGCCTTTGACACACTTTTTACTTAAAGCAATTAGCTTTTCTGATATTTGATTAGTTAAATTAAATAAGGTGAGTGAAAATAAATGTTGAATATGTGTCAAAGGCACCGTCCCCTTGTCACATGTTTATGAAAGGGAGGTGCATGAAGTGAGTCACAAAGAGATACGCCTGACATCAATGACTGCCAGCGCGGGCTGAGCGGCAAAAATCGGGCCGGAAGCCCTCGCGCAGGTTCTGCGTAAATTGCCCCAGTTTGATGATCCGAATTTTTTAAACAGGGACGAGCACTTTTCTGACGCCGGTATTTATCGTATATCTGAAACACATGCACTGGTGCAGACCCTGGATTTTTTCACGCCAATAGTTGATGATCCCTATACCTTTGGTCAGATAGCGGCTGCCAACTCACTTAGTGACATATACGCTATGGGAGCGAAACCTTTAACTGCTCTTAATATTATTTGCTTTCCGGTAAACTGCCAGCCTCTTGAAGTTATGGAAGATATTTTACGCGGTGGTTACGACAAGGTTATTGAGGCCGGTGCAGTTATAGTAGGCGGGCACAGTATCGAAGATAATGAACCTAAGTATGGCTTGTCTGTAACAGGGTTGGTTGAAATTGATAAACTTATAACAGGCAGCGGTGCTAAACCAGGTGATATCCTGGTCCTGACAAAACCGCTTGGCACCGGAATCATTTCCACGGCAATAAAAGGTGAGATGATCGCTGAAACCGAAGCTTCCGATGCAATAAAAGGGATGGCATTTTTAAATGCTGCAGCATCAGAAGCTATGATAGAAATTGGTGTTTCATCCTGTACCGATATTACCGGATTCAGCCTGCTCGGTCATCTTAATGAAATGCTGCTGTCCAGCGGTGTAAGCGCTGAGATCGATCATAATAAAGTGCCACTCTATCCGGCAGTCAGCGAAATGACCGCTATGGGTATGATTCCCCGCGGAGCCTACCGTAATCTCGACTATATACGTCCACACCTCGACTGGCAGGGCAAACCGGAAGAGAAGGATGATGTTCTGATCGTTCTTGCCGATCCTCAGACATCAGGCGGCCTGTTGGTAGCTCTGCCCGAAGCTAAGGGAGATCGTTATCTTGCACTTCTTGAGCAGCGCGGCCTGGTCGGCAGCATGATCGGATCTATAACCGATTCCGGCCCAGCGGGCAGTATCGCTGTCTTTTGATACTGCGGCAGGCACAGTTATTCGCTTAACAGGGTCAATAGTTGTTCATGGAAAATATTTAAGAATTTAAAAATAATAAGCAGGATATATTGAAGGAAATGTCGAAATCCTCTAATATAGCCTGCTTTTATCGCAATTGTCTTACAATTCATTCTAAAATCGGGGAGGTGTGGTTTAAATAAGAAAACCATGTTCAACATATCCGGTGCATAAAATCTTGACAGCCGGATCAAGAGCAACAAAACAATTAATTAATGATGCGGGGTATGCTAATGAGTACCGAAAGCCAGACATTCACCGAAAAATATGATCTGTTGGGTTGTATCCAATGCGGCCGCTGTACTGGTGGGTGCCCGGTTACTGTGCGGGCTGACCTGAACGTGCGCCGTTTTGTATATGATGCTTATCACGAGGAGAAACTCGAGGAACTGGCCAGACTGGCCGAAATATGGGATTGTACAGCCTGTCATACCTGTGCTGTCCGCTGTCCCAAAGGTTTAAAGCCTCTTGAAGTACTGCTCGGACTCCGCACGATGATCATCGAGAGCGGAAAAGTTGAACCGACTGTGCGTGACGCCCTGCAGAGTGTTCTTCTTGAAGGTAATCCCTGGGAAAAATCAAGAGCTGCCAGAAGTGACTGGATGGAGGGTCTTGACGTAAAGATAGCCGAGCCGGGAGTGCCTGTGGAAAATCTCTTTTTTGTCTGCTGCACTATAGCCTATGACCCCAGGGTACAATCTGTTGCCAAAAATATAGTTGGTCTCTTAAACAAGGCCGGAATTGATTACGCTTTCCTCGATGAAAGCGAAACCTGCTGTGGCAGCGAAGTCTTCACCCTTGGCGAAGAAGGCCTGTTTGAAATGCTCGTTGAAGATAACACAGAACTTTTGAACGAATATACGGCAAAACGTATCGTTTGCCTCTCACCGCACTGTTTTACCACCTATAAAACACGTTATCCTGATTTAAAGGCAGAAGTAATTCATTATACCCAACTGCTCGAGGAGCTGCTCAGGGAAGGTAAGTTGGTCTGGAAGGGCGACCTCCAGAAAAAGATAGTCTTTCATGATCCCTGCTACCTGGGCAAACAGGGCGACGTCTATGATGAACCGCGAGCCCTGTTGAAAAGTATCCCCGGCGTAAATTTGGTTGAATTTGAACGTCGGCGTGAGCGCAGTCTCTGCTGTGAAGGCGGGGGAGGCAAAATGTGGGTTGAGTCTGAATCTAAGAAGGAACGGCTCGCAGAAACACGGATTAAAGATGCAAAAGCGCTTGAAGCTGATATCGTTGCCGTAGCCTGCCCCTTCTGTGTATTAACCCTTGAAGATGCCATGAAAGGTCTTGGTTATGAGGAAGAAATGCGCGTTGCCGAGATCATGGAGCTTCTGGGTGAATTTGTCGAAGCTTAAAGTAAGCCTTAATCCTGGTAGGAGGTGGAAAGAAGTATGAAAATGTTCGTTTGTATCAAGTATGTGCCCGATACTTCCGAGGCGGAAGTTAAGGTAAATCCCGATGGCGTCACCGTTGACAGCGCCCGTTTTTCTTTTGATATTAATGACGCCGATAACTATGCCGTAGAAGAATCGGTTTTAATCAAGGAAGCCAAGGAAGGCGACATTACAGTCGTTTCGATCGGGCCGAAACAATCTGATGTTATGATCCGTATGGCCATGGCCAAAGGCTGTGATCAGGCTGTTAGAATTGAAGATGACCGTATTGCCACTCATGATCCACTCATGGTGGCCAAGGTGCTTGCCGGAGCGATCAAAGGACAGGAGTTTGACCTGGTGTTAACAGGCTGTATGGCCAGTGATGACGGGCATATGTCTACAGGTGTTGCCCTGGCCGAAGAATTGGGTGTAAGTCATGCCTCCATGGTAAAAAAAGTTGAACTGCTTGACGGTAAAGTAAGAGCGCACCGTGAACTTGAGGGCGGTCTTTTAGAGGTAGTGGAACTTGAATTGCCGGCAGTCCTCACTATTCAGACAGGAATCAACGAGCCCCGTTATGCCCCGATACGCGGAATTCGACTTGCCCAGAAGAAGGAGCTTAAAGTTGTAAATCTCGACGAACTCGGTGTTGATCCGGCTGTAGTAGGGCTTGATGCATCCAAGGTAGTCTTGGAACAACTTTACATTCCCGAGGTTGAGTCTTCTGCAGAATTTATAGAAGGTGAAGCTGAGGAAAAAGCAGAAAAACTTGCTTCAATCCTTGTTAAAGGAGGTTTGGTATAATGGGTAACATTCTCGTTTTAGCCGAACACCGTCAGGGTGCCCTGAGAGATATTTCCTATGAAATGATGGCTATAGCCCCCGGTCTTGCTCAAGATATGGGCGGCGAAGTGACCGTACTGCTAATCGGCAGCGGAATGGATGAGTTGGCCAAGAAAATGGCGGCCTTTGGCTCGAAAGTTCTGGTTGTTGATGATCCCCTCTTTGAAGACTTTAATGCTGATAAATACCAGAAAGTATTATCGGCGCTGATAGACGATCTTAAACCGGCTGTGGTTATGACCGGCCATACGGCGCAGGGCGTTGATTTTATCCCTGCCCTGGCTGTTGAAAAAAATCTGCCGCTGGTTGCTGAAGTAGTTTCACTTGAATATGCTGATGGAACGCTCAAAGCCACACGCCAGTTATATTCCGGTAAGGTTAATGCTACGGTTGCTTTTAAACCGGCCGATACTTACCTGGTTACTATTCGCGAAGGTGTAGTTGAACCCCCGGATGCCTCTGCAGATGGAGCAGTTGAAAAAGTTGAATCTCCTCTTAAAGATGATCTTCCCTATCGCAGCTTTGTAGAATATATTGAGGCTGAAGTCGGTGATGTAGATATAACCCAGTCTGATATTCTTGTTGCTGTAGGGCGCGGTCTCAAAGAAGATAAAAACCTCCCTTTGATCGAGGAACTTGCCAAGGCTATAAAAGCAGATATAGCCGGTTCAAGAGCTGCTACCGATGCCGGATGGATTCCTCATGATCGTCAGGTCGGTACCTCCGGTAAATCAGTTAAACCGAAACTCTATATTGCCATGGGTATATCCGGAGCATTCCAGCATGTAGCGGGAATGAAAGGGGCAAAAACTGTGGTGGCAATTAATAAAGACCCTGAGGCTCCAATCTTTACCGTGGCGGATTACGCTATTGTTGACGATATGTTCAAGGTTGTGCCCAAATTGACTGAAAAGCTGAAAGAGCTTAAAGGCTGATAAATCTGTAAGGGCCAATCTTTGCGGGAGGATGAAAAACCAGATGACGGAAAAACCGAAAGTGGGTGTCTACGTCTGTCACTGCGGAATTAACATTTCCGCAACGGTAGATGTGGAAACAGTTGCGGATTATGCGCTGAAGCTGCCCAACGTTGAGGTGGCGCGCACCTATTCATACATGTGTTCCGATCCCGGTCAGGTCCTGATTAAAAATGATATTAAAGAGCATGGGTTAAACCGGGTGATTGTGGCCTCATGCTCTCCCCGAATGCATGAACCGACTTTCAGAAAAGCAATCCAGGAAGCCGGCCTGAACCCTTATTATCTTGAAATGGCGAATATCAGGGAACAGTGTTCATGGGTCCATGAGGACATGGAAGAAGCTACGGCAAAATCTAAAAAACTTGTTGCAGCGGCTGTGGCAAAGGTAAGGCTTCTTGAAGCTTTGGAGTCGAAAGAGGTTGATGCCGAGCCGGCCGCACTGGTCATTGGAGCCGGTATTGCCGGTATTCAGGCCGCCCTCGATATTGCCGATGCCGGTTTTAAAGTCTTTCTTGTCGAAAAAACCCCGTCTGTAGGCGGGCGAATGGCTCAGCTCGATAAAACCTTTCCCACACTCGACTGTTCAGCATGCATCCTCACACCGAAGATGGTTGATTGTGCCAGCCACCCGAATATAGAGCTGCTGAGCTATTCTGAAGTGGAGGAGATCGGTGGTTATATCGGCAATTTTGATGTTAAAGTACGTAAAAAAGCGCGTTATGTCGATTTCGACAAGTGTACCGGTTGTGGAGACTGCGCTGCCGAGTGCCGGGTTAAAGATCGCTTTCCCAGTGAATTTGATCAGGGGATGGGTAAACGTTCTGCAATATATCTTCCATTTCCTCAGGCTGTTCCGGCAAAGTATACGATTGACCCTGAAAGCTGTCTATACCTTACCAAGGGGAAATGCGGCAAGAACCCGAAATGCCAGGAAGTTTGTAAGGCTGAAGCAATTAATTTTGACCAGGAAGATGAGATTGTCGAGTTCAAAGTTGGCGCGGTTATCGTAGCGACCGGCTTTGATCCCTTTGATGCTTCACGCAAACCTGAATATGGTTATGCTGATTACCCGAATGTTATTACCGGTATGGAGATGGAGAGACTTGTATCGGCATCAGGACCAACCGGCGGCAAGGTTACAGTTTTTAACGGCGAAGAAGAGATCGAGCCGAAAGAGATTGCCTTTATCAAGTGTGTCGGTTCCCGCGATGCCAGTGTGGGTAATGAATATTGCTCAAGGGTATGTTGCATGTACGTGGCGAAACAGGCTCATCTTATCCGTGATAAAATTCCCGATGCCAACATCAGGGTTTACTACATTGATGTGAGAGCTTTTGGTAAGGGATTTGAAGAATTCTACGATCGTGTTCGGCGTGAGAATGTCCGTTACATCAGGGGCAACCCGTCGGAAATTTTCAAAAGAGGTAATAAACTGGTGGTAAAAGTAGAAGATACACTTACTGCCACACCGCTTGAAGATGAAGTAGATCTCGTTGTCCTGGGTGTTGGCCTCGAGCCTCGGGCTGATATGCGGGAAATTATGGATTTGTTAAGGCTTTCCCAGTCGCCCGATAAGTTCTTTTTAGAGGCCCACCCGAAACTGAGGCCTGTAGATACTGCAACAGAAGGCGTATTCCTTGCCGGATGCTGTCAGGGCCCCAAGGACATTCCCGATACTGTAGCTCAGGCCAAGGGTGCCGCTTCTTCAGCGATGATCCCTCTGGCCAGGGGCAAGGTAATGATCAGTGCCCAGGTTGCCGAGGTTAATGAGGCCACATGCAGGGGCTGCGGATTCTGTGTTAATATCTGCCCCTATACGGCCGTTGAGCTGGTAACCATAAACCGTTTTGGTCATGAAGTAGAAGTGGCCCGGGTTAACGAAGCTCTCTGCAAAGGTTGCGGCTCATGTTCAGCAGGCTGTTTATCTGATTCCATTCAGCCTAAGTCATTCCGTGACTACCAGATCTTACCGCAGATAGCGGCATTGGGGGTCTTGAAATGAGCGCAAATTACGAACCAAACATAGTAGCTTTTCTCTGTAACTGGTGTTCCTACGCCGGGGCTGACCTGGCCGGAACAAGCCGGGTGCATTATCCGGCCAACATACAGGTTATAAGGGTGATGTGTTCCGGGCGTGTGAATCCCCTATACGTGATGAATGCCCTGCAGCAGGGGGCAGACGGAGTGTTAATTTCGGGATGTCATCCCGGTGACTGTCACTACATGGAAGGTAACTTCTATGCCCGGCGCCGCATGGGTATGCTGAAAGATCTGATGGAGTTTGTAGGTGTCGATCCAAAACGGTTTCATATGAGTTGGGTCTCTGCCTCTGAAGGACACAAGTGGAAAGAAGTTGTGGAAAAAACCGTCGAAGACGCGCGAGAAGCCGGTCCCTTTGAAGGTTTCAGGCGCCGGCAGATCGACTGGTAGGAGGGGTATTAGAACATGGATTTGGAACAATTACGCAAAACCGCGGCAGAGGTGGTTTCCCGTGATGATGTAAAGTACCTGATCGGTTGGAAAAAGGGTTCTTACGGATACAGGATTGCCCCCACCTTTATTGAAGATGCCGCCGGCGCTGCAGAGCTGATATTTTCACCCCTCTGCACTGCCAACCTGGCCACTTACCTTACGCTGGTTGAAAAAACACCGCTTCCGCGCGGCCAGGAAGCTGATAAGCGAAAAGTAGCCTTACTGGTAAAGGGATGCGACAGCAGGGCGGTAACACAATTGGTAGTTGAGCACGGTGTCAGCCGTGATCAGATTGTAGTAATCGGCTGTCCCTGTCCGGGCGTTATAGATTCGGCAAAGCTTGCTGAAAAATATCCGGAAACAGGCGATCCGGTTGAAGTTAAATGGAATGGGAATAACTTCATTCTTGTAAGCGGCGGGGAAGAAACTGAAATTCCAAGAGATGAGTTTCTTGCAGAAAAATGTCGCTTATGCCGCTATCCCAACCCGGTAATAAGTGATCT
>JAHYJM010000038.1 GCA_019428945.1 Bacillota bacterium
AACAAAACCTGTGCGCAGTTTAAGCGATCTTCAGGGCATGAAGATAAGGGCAGCAGGGTTAAGTGCCGATACCCTTGCACTGCTCGGCGCCTCACCGGAAGCGATGCCCCAACCTGAAGCTTATGAAGCCTTAGCCAGGGGAATAGTAGAGGGCAACCTTGCTCCGGTAGAGGTGCTGCAGGGATGGCGTCATGCAGAAGTGACTGATTACCTGACCCGTACACCCTTCCTTTACAATGCTGTATTCTTCGTTACCATGAATCAGCAGAAGTGGGATGAATTACCTCCCGACCTGCAGGAAATAGTCCTTGAAGTTAATGAACTATTCTTTGAGCAGGTAGCTGCAGGTCTCTGGGATGTCCAGAATGACAGGGCTTTGGAATGGGCAATAGAAGAAACGGGTCAGGAAGTATTCACCCTTACAGAAGAAGAAATGCAGCTTTGGATTGATAAAATAGCGCCGATTCAGGAAGATTTTGTCGAGCGCATGAACCAGCTTGGCTTTGAGGGAGAAGTTATTCTCGAAACGGTTAAACATTTGTCTAATCGCTATTAAGATATTAAAAGGAAGAACTTAACCATGCCCTTTTTTGAAACAGCAGTTGTTAAAACCAGCAGAGGTTTAGATGTGCTGGCCGGATTAATCCTGGCCGGCACAGCCCTGCTTGTTGTAGCCAATATTATTGGAAGAACACTTCTTAACTATTCAATTCTTGGGACTTACGAGATGGTTGGTTTCCTTACCGCAGCAGCAGTCGGATTATCCCTGGCCCGCTGTGCCGTTGAAAACAGCCATATTGCCATAGAGTTTATTCTTGAACGTTTTCCACAAAAGTTTCAGCGAAAAGTTGAAATTGTATTCAGCATTCCATCGATCCTGTTTTTAGGCTTTGCCACATATAATCTTTTTACATACGGGCTCCGGATTGCCCGAACAGGCGAGGTGTCACCAACAACGCAGATGATTTTCCATCCCTTCATTTACCTCGTAGCAATCGGCTTTATGCTGCTTACCCTGGTTGTCTTACTTAAGTTAATTAAACTGATTTCTGGGGGTGAGCACAATTGAGCCCTACAACAATTGGTTTGATCGGTATTTTACTTTTCTTTCTGCTGATTATCTTAAAAATGCCTATAGCTTATGTGATGGCCATGATCGGATTTGCCGGATTTGCCTATCTCACATCAATGCAGGCTGCCTTCGCCCTGGTATCGAAAGATCTCTTCTCAACATTTTCCAATTATTCGCTCAGTGTTATTCCCATGTTCATCTGGATGGGTTTTCTCGCATTTCATGCCGGAATAGGTTCGAGGCTTTATAACCTTGCTTATAAACTGGTTGGGCATCTGCCCGGCGGATTGGCAATAGCCACTCAGGCAACATGTGCACTCTTCGGTGCGGTTTGCGGTTCTAATACTGCAACAGCTGCCACTATCGGGGCAATTGCCCTGCCGGAGATGCAAAAATATAATTACAGCCCGGCACTTTCAACGGCCAGCGTAGCGGCCGGCGGAGCTCTCGGCGTTCTCATCCCGCCCAGTGTAATTTTCATAGTATACGGCATATCAGCAGAGCAGTCTGTAGGCAAACTATTTCTGGCCGGTATCATACCGGGGTTCTTACTGATGTTTCTCTACATGCTGGTGGTGTATATTCTTGCCAGGCGCAACCCCGACATTGGGCCGGCAGGCCCTAGGGCTGGCTGGAACGAAAGATTCAGGGCACTCGGGGGTGGGCTCCTTGAAGTGCTGATTATTTTTGCTTTATCCCTGGGAGGGCTCTTTGCAGGCTGGTTTTCACCGACCGAGGCGGGGGCAGTTGGTGTAGCCGGTGTTCTTCTGGTAACCCTGGCTCAGAGAAAGCTAACCCTTGAAATGATTAGAAAATCTCTGGCTGATACTACCCGTACCACGGCAATGATCATGCTGCTCGTTGCATCGGCAGTTATATTCGGTCGTTTCATAGCAATCAGCAGAATACCTTTTGCCATGGCAGAATGGGCTTCAATGCTTGAATTGCCATCTTTTGTGGTTATGGCAATAATTCTTTTGATTTATCTCCTGCTCGGTTGTTTCATCGATGCCCTGGCTTTAATACTACTTACCATCCCAATCTTCTTGCCGGTAGCCGTGACGGTGCTTGGCTATGATCCGATCTGGTTCGGCGTTATTATTGTCATGGTTGTGGCAATGGGGGTAATTACTCCACCCGTTGGTATGAATGTGTATATCATCAAGGGGGTGGCCCGTGATGTGCCGCTCGAGGTAATCTTCAGCGGTATCTGGCCATTTTTATTTGCGATCATTGTTTGCCTGGCAATATTGATTGCCTTTCCATCTTTGGTAACCTTTTTGCCATCACTGCTTCACTGAGTGAATGCTCCGGCAGCATTTGTCTTTAGCCTTGAAAGGTAAACCCTGCTCTCAGGTTGAATTTAACCGGGTGTAAGCGCCTGTCTGGAAACAGGCCACATCCGGTTATTTTATTGAGAGAAGTAATATTAAGCGGTAAAAAAATACTTGAGAACTGAATTCGAAGGAATTTTAATGTTTCCTGAAGAATAAACAACAATGCTGACAATTTAAAAAGGGAGGCGACAGATTTGATCCTGCTTAACCCGAAAAAGCACGCCCGACCTTACCGGGATGAGGAAACCAGGGAATTAATGCTTAAAACTATTGATTTTTTTGAGAAAAAGGGTAAGCAAAAACTGAAAGAAGATGACCGTAACAGGGTCTGGTATGATGACTTTCTCGAATTTGTAAAGGATAATGAAATATTCTATACCTTGCTGACTCCGGAACAATATGGGGACGATAAGTGCCGCTGGGACACCTGGCGAAATTGTGAATTCAATGAGATCCTCGCTTTTTACGGCCTGCACTATTGGTATACCTGGCAGGTTTCCATTCTTGGGCTCGGGCCAATCTGGATGGGTAAAAATGAGGAACAGAAAAAAAGAGCGGCAGAGCTGCTTAAAGGAGGTCATGTTTTTGCTTTCGGCCTTTCAGAGCGTGATCACGGAGCAGACGTTTATTCTACTGAAATGAACCTTGCTCCGCAACCTGATGGAACTTACCTTGCTAATGGCGAAAAATATTACATCGGTAATGGCAACATTGCAGAAATGGTCTCAACTTTTGGCAAGATGAGCGACAGCAAAGACTATGTTTTCTTTGTAGCCAATTATGGGCATATAAACTATGAATTGGTCAAAAATGTGGTCAATTCGCAATCTTACGTGGCCGACTTTATCCTTAAGGACTACCCTGTAACTGAAAATGAGATCCTGTCGAAGGGACAGGATGCCTGGGACAGCGCACTTAACACTGTTAATGTGGGTAAATACAATCTCGGCTGGGCTTCAATCGGCATCAGCACCCATGCATTTTATGAAGCCCTTAACCATGCGGCAAACCGCACTCTGTACAACATGAAAGTGACCGATTTCCCCCATGTCAGGCAAATGTTCGTTGATGCCTATACCCGACTGACTGCGATGAAGCTGTTTGCCCTGCGCACTTCCGATTACATGCGTACAGCAACTCCTGAAGACAGGCGCTACCTGCTCTATAATCCGACAGTAAAAATGAAAGTAACCACCCAGGGTGAAGAGGTAATAAACCTTCTCTGGGATGTTATTGCAGCCAAGGGGTTTGAACGTGACACTTACTTTGAGATGGCTGCGCGTGATATCCGGGCTTTGCCTAAACTGGAGGGGACTGTTCATGTAAATATAGCCCTAATCGTAAAATTTATGGCTAATTATTTCTTCAACCCTCAGGAATATCCATTTGTAGAAAAACAGGATGAACCCCGTAATGACGATTTTCTTTTCAACCAGGGGCAGACCCGCGGCTTGGGTAAAATTCGTTTTCACGATTACGCCGATGCATATAACAATTACGATCTGCCAAATATTACTGTATTCAAAGAGCAGACTGTGCAGCTCAAAGAGTTCCTGGCAGGAGCCACCCCTGATGCCGACCAGCAGCGGGACACCGATTTCCTGCTCTCGCTCGGAGAAATGTTCACACTGGTCGTTTATGGCCAGTTAATCCTTGAAAATGCAAAAATCTATGACCTTGAAAATGCTTTGGTTGACCAGATTTTCGATTTCATGGTGCGTGATTTTTCGAAGTTTGCCCTTACCCTGTATGGTAAACCGAGTACCAGCGAAGCGCAGATGGAATACCTGCGGAAGATGATCAAAAAACCGGCTGTAGATAAAGACCGGTTCAAGAAAATCTGGAATGAACACGTCCTTGCTTTAAAAGACACTTACGAAATGAACCAGTAATAAAGTCTCTGTGACGGGGGGATTGTGGGGGTTCCTGCTCAGCTCATCGTGAGCTTACACAATTCCCCTATTTCATTAGAGCTTGAAGTCAACCAGCAATAATTCACTCAGTGAGCAAGGTTCAAGACCACGGTTGCGCAGACCTGACAGTATTGCCGGCAGGGCGGCTATGTCGATATGAGTAAAATGCAGCAGAACAATACTGCCTCCCCTGGCATTTGCCAGTACATGCTCAGTAACCCTGGCAGTTGTGTAGGATTCGTTGCGCAGGGCATAAACAAGCTCTATATCCCAGAGGATAGGAAACATTCCTTTGTTAGCGATAATCTCCTGCAGTTGCTTTGTTTTATTGCTGTTAATTGAAGTAAACCCATCCATTCCCGGAGGGCGGAAAAATAAAGTCTTGTAATTGTAGCCAAGAGCTTCATCGACTGCTTCCTGCCAGTGGGTCAGCTCTTCGCGAACCCGGTCCTCAGATATTGTCGTAAGAAATGCATGGTTATATGTATGGTTGCCCAGCTCATGACCATCTTCGATGGCCTGCTGCCATATTTCGGGATACCTTTCAACCCATGACCCCATTGGGAAAAAAGTAGCTTTCACATCATAATCTCTTAAGTGAGCCAGGGTTTGGTTTATAAGCTCTGGCCCTGCACCGTCATCTATGGTAATGGCCACTTTATTAGTATCCCGGTTTCCGTGGTTAATAATTGTTGATGACCTGAGCATATGGTTTTCTTCGCGTAGTTTTTCATTTTCTTCGATAATATCATCGTAACGCTGTCTCAGCTGTTGATTTTCAGTTTCAACCTGGTTCAGATTTTCTCTGAAAAGTTCAAGATCGGATTGTAATGACTGAATCGCCAGATACTGGGTGAAGCTGAAAATGCCCAATGCAGCGATTATTACCAGCAGAACCAGAAATAGAAATATGCGGGACCCGCTTTTACTTTTAGGTTGTCTGTTACTGCGATAGCTGTAGTCTGCCATAAACACCTCATACTTTCTGCATCTTGATGCTATTCCCAATTACCTGCTTATATGTTAACCTACAAAAAAAGATAAAACAATAGTCTTTGGAAAAATATGCAAAAGGAAGTGATTAATCGTGAAAACATTGTTGGCTGTGGCTTCGAGCCCCCGCAGGGGAGGCAATAGTGATTTGCTTTTACAGGAGTTCTGCAGGGCTGCAGAAGAGTCTGGCTGGAAAGTTGACCTTATCAGGATTAACGATCTTAAATTTAAACCCTGTCAGGCATGTGATACCTGTGCCAAAGATGGGCACTGTATTCTTAATGATGACATGCAGGATATCTATCCCAAATTTATTGAATCAGATGCCCTGGTTATTGCCAGTCCTGTAACTTTTGCTTCTTTGAATGCCCAGCTGAAAATGTTTATCGATCGCTTCCAGTGCTGGTGGAATGCCAAGTATACTTTGCAAAAACCTTTTATTCCCGAGGATGCAAAACACCCCGGTTTCTTCATATGTGTCGGCGCCCTGCAGAAAAAAGCCTACTGCGAAAATGCCCTGCAGATAATCAAGGTCTTTTTCCACAATATCAATCATACTTTGCTGGGCGAACTTTTCATGCGTGGATTCGACGCCAAGGGTGAGATCGCCGACCATCCTGATGCTTTAGCTGAAGCTTACCAGGCCGGCAAAGACTTCATCGCCAAGATTGACCCCACCTAAAAAAACGTGACAAAGGGACGGGGCCTTTGACACACTTTTTTATCCCTCTGGTCTAAACATGAGCAAGGATCTGTATTTCAAAATGTACGGTTGCAGCTATGTCGCACCCGCTGAACCAGAACAATGGATAACACAGAAATAAAGTTGCAATGCAAAAAGAAAGGACGCAGCATGCTGCGCCCCCCTATGTACTGGTATTGGTGTGTCAAAGGCCCCGTCCCTTTGTCACATTATTTGAATTCTATGCCGGTTTCTCCTTTGGATATGGTTACTATATCCTTTGGTGAAACTGTTCCGGCGATAATCTGCCTTGAAAGCGGTGTTTCGACTTCCTGCTGAATGACCCGCTTAAGAGGTCTTGCTCCAAAAGCAGGATCGTAGCCTCGTTCGGCTAAATAAGAAACAACTTCTTCATCCCATCTCAGGGTAAGGTCAGCTGTCTGAGCCAGCCTTGAAGCCAGTTTCTTCAGCAGCAATTCAGCAATTTTGTGAACCTGTGCTCTCTCAAGCGCTCTGAATACAATTATCTCGTCGACACGGTTCAAAAATTCCGGGCGGAAGTGTCTATGCAACAGCCCCAGAACGGCCTCTTTCATCTGGTCATAATCGCCGCCTTTTTCATGGAAGGCGAGAATCTCATGGCTGCCGATGTTCGAGGTCATGATTACGATAGTGTTCCTGAAGTCGACTGTCCGACCTTTACCATCGGTCAGGCGTCCGTCTTCTAAGATCTGCAGCATGGCGTTGAAAACATCCTGATGAGCCTTTTCAATTTCATCGAACAGAACCACGCTATATGGTTTACGTCTGACAGCCTCAGTTAACTGTCCGCCTTCCTCGTAACCTACATAACCGGGAGGCGCCCCTACCAGGCGCGCTACGGTATGCTTTTCCATATACTCGGACATGTCCAGCCGAATCATGTTACGCTCATCATCGAACAGCGCTTCGGCCAGAGTGCGGGCAAGCTCGGTTTTACCGACACCGGTAGGGCCAAGAAAGATAAAACTGCCAACCGGACGGTTTGGATCTTTAATACCGCTTCGTGCCCTTAAAACCGCATCTGAAACAGCGCTTACAGCTTCATCCTGCCCGATAACACGCTCATGTAAAATATCTTCCAGCCGAACCAGTTTTTCGCGTTCTCCTTCCAGCAGCCGGCTTACCGGCACTCCTGTCCAGCGACTTACAACTTTGGCGATTTCAGTTTCGCTCACCTCTTCGTTTAAAAGCATATTCTGTTTCTGTTTGCCGGCCAGGTGTTCTTCTTCCGACTGCAGGCGGCGCTCAAGGTCATTTAAGCGGCCATATTTAAGCTCTGCTGCCCGGTTGAGATCATATTCGCGTTCTGCTTTTTCTATCTCGGTACGCACTTCATCAATTTCACGTTTAACGTTACGCACCCTCGAGATTGACTGTTTTTCGGTCTGCCACTGTGCTTTCATCGCATCTGCTTCTGTACGCAACTCGGCCAGTTCTTTTCTCAGTTTCTCCAGGCGTTCTTTTGAAGCCGAATCAGTTTCTTTCTTCAGGGCAGCTTCCTCAATTTCAAGCTGCATAACCCGCCTGGTAATTTCATCTAAAGCTGCCGGCATACTGTCTATCTGGGTGCGCAGGTGGGCTGCCGCTTCGTCAACGAGGTCAATAGCCTTGTCAGGCAGAAAACGGTCGCTGATGTAACGGTCGGATAAAACTGCCGCTGCAATAAGGGCACTGTCCTGAATGCGCACACCATGGTGGATTTCATAACGTTCTTTTAAGCCGCGTAATATCGAAATTGTATCTTCCAGTGTGGGTTGATTGATACGCACCGGCTGAAAACGTCGCTCAAGTGCAGCATCTTTCTCAATGTGCTTTCGATATTCATCAATTGTTGTCGCCCCGATACACTGCAGCTCTCCCCGGGCTAACATCGGTTTCAGCAAATTACCGGCATCCATAGCCCCTTCGGCGGCTCCGGCGCCTACCACCGTGTGCAGCTCGTCAATGAAAAGAATGATTTTACCCTCGGCTTCCTGCACCTCTTTTAGCACTGCTTTTAAGCGCTCTTCAAACTCACCGCGGTACTTGGCTCCTGCAACCAGGGCACCCATATCAAGCGAAACCACTTTTTTTTCTTTCAATCCTTCCGGCACATCGCGGGCAACTATGCGGCGGGCAAGCCCTTCAACCACTGCAGTTTTACCTACACCGGGGTCGCCAATCAGCACCGGGTTGTTTTTAGTCCGCCTCGATAAAATCTCCATTACTCTGCGAATTTCTTCATCGCGTCCGATGACCGGATCTAATTTGCCTTTTTCAGCTTCTTCGGTCAGGTCGCGTCCATATCGCATCAGCGCTTCGTAAGTGTCTTCGGGATTATCACTCGTCACCCGCTGTGATCCACGAACCACTTTCAATGAATTAAGCAGTTTGTTCCTGTCAAGCCCAGCCTGTACTAACAGCTTTTTCAGGTCATCTTCACTTTCTTCAGTTAATGCGAGAAGAAGGTGCTCAACACTAACATATTCATCTTTAAGTTGTTTTGCTTCCTGCTCAGCCTTTGAAAGCACCCTTGCCAGAGATGAGCTCATCTGCAGTGTTCCTTCATAACCGGAAACCCTGGGAATCTGTGCAAGCAGTTTTTCCAGCCCTTCTTTCAGAAAAGAAAGATTAACAGTGGCATGTTCGATAAAACGTCCGGCAAGTCCTTCTTCCTGGTCAAGCAGGGCAGATAACAGGTGTTTCGGACCGACAACCTGGTGACCGCGGTTCGCCGCTATTTCCTGGGCTGCCGATAAAGCTTCCCGTGATTTATTGGTAAACTTGTTTAAATCCATATCTTTTCACCTACTTTCTGTGCAGGCGTTCAATTTCGTCCTGCAGGTTTTCAATTTTATCTAGCAGGTCGACAATGATCGAAGCACCAACAGTATTTACCCCGCAGTTATTTTTCAGGCGAAGAATTCTCTGCAACCGGCGCAGTTCTTCATAGTCGATCGATTCTTCCTCAATTTTAATCAAGCCCATCTCTTCATAAACAGCGAGCAGGTCCGGGTGTATTTCCAGGCTACAGGCTTGAATTCTTTCACCGCTTTCGGTGTGGCAGTGAATACGAATAAGTTTCATAACAATCACTCCCCACCTTTCCGCAGCTCGTGCAGCTTATTGTAAAGTTCCTTTTCTTCTTCAGTAATATCTGCCGGCAGGTCTATTACCAGGCGTATAAATTGATTGCCGCGGGTCTTGTTTTTGCTTATGAACCCTTTACCTTTAAGCCGCAGTTTGTTGCCGCTGCGGCTGCCCGGCGGCACCTTAACATTAACTGTGCCATCTAAAGTTTGGACCGGAATTCTGTCTCCCAGCAGGGCTTGATCAGGCCTGATAACAGCATCAACTTCAATGTCGTTCTCTTTAAGTTTGTATATAGGGTGGGGTCTCAGCTTAACTTTCAAAAAGAGATCACCTTTTGATGCTCCGCCCTGTCCACCGCCACCCTGTCCTTTCAGACGGATGCGGCTGCCTTCCCTGACTCCGGCCGGAACCTTCACATCAAGAGTTTTTTCATCAGGAACAGATCCGGTGCCTCCGCATTGAGGACAGAAGCTGCTGTTATTGATGCCGGTGCCTCCGCAGGCAGAACAAACTTCACTGCCCCTGACTCTGATTGATTTGTTTACGCCCCTGAAAGCTTCTTCAATAGTAAGCTCCAGTTCACTTTCAAGATCTTCTCCACGCACAGGATTGCGACGATATGTGCTTCTACCCCCGCGCCCGGTTGAAGCCGGGCCTTGTCCACCAAAAAACATATTAAAAAAGTCGCTGAACCCGCCTTCAAATCCGCCTGAGCCAAAATCACCCGAACTGTAATAGCGCACTCCATCCATATCAGGAGGCGCCTGAAAATCCTGGCCGTCTTTCCATCTGCTGCCCAGGCGATCATAGCGCGCACGTTTGTCGGGATCTTTGAGCACTTCGTAAGCTTCGTTAATCTTCTTGAACTCTTCTTCAGCTTTTTGTTTGTCTGAAGCCGGGTGCAGGTCGGGATGCCATTTGCGGGCCAGTTTACGGTAGGCGCTCTTGATCTCTTTTTCGCCAGCGCTGCGGTCAACGCCTAAAAGTTCATAGTAATCCTGAAATTTTACAGCCATCTAAATTCCCCCAAAGTTGCAAATCTGAATATATACAAATAATAGAATTATAAAAGTAACGTATTAAACATACTTATGGTTTTTTTGCTACCATAACCTGAGCAGGCTTCAACAGAATATCCCCAAGTTTGTAGCCTGAGCAGACCTCTTCAGCCACGCAACCTTCCGGGCACTGCTCAGTGGCAACAAAGCCAAGGCCTTCCTGTTCTTCGGGATCAAAGGGAAGCCCCAGACATTCTACCGGCCTGACCCCGTGCTTATGTAAAAGTTCATTGAACTGTCTCGCCATAATTTCAAGACCACTGGCGGCAGCAGGATCCTGAACCTGCTTTTTCGCCTGGTCAAAGTAATCTAAAAACATTAAAAGGTCGAGTAAAATTTCTTTCTTGATCTGATTACGCTTTGCGTCCATTTCCCGCTCAACGCGTTTTCGAAAATTATCAAAATCAGCCCTGGTGCGCAGGTGGCGGTTTTTCTCCTCTGCCAGTTCTTGACGCAGTTCTTCTACCTCTTTTTTAAGGGCATGAGATATTTTATTTTCCACAATATTATTTCCCTGGTTATCTTTTGTCTCTTCCATAATGTGCCTCCAGCATCCGACCTGAGTAACAAGAAGGGAAAGAGGGGAGGGAAGAGTCCCGCCCCATTTTTCCGTTATCTTTGTGAGTTCTGCTGTTATAGTTTATTTCTCTTTTAATTCCTGAATGCTGTAGCTTACTGTTCCTCATATTCAGCATCCACGACATCATCTCCGCTGCCACCGCCTGCGGCAGCCTGTCCTGTGCTGCCTCCGGTACCACCAGCCTTGGTCTGCTGATAGGCAGCTTCGGATAAAGAGTGAGCTGCCTGCTGCAGGTCACTGTGAAGAGTGCGGATTTTCTCGATTGGGGCGTTATCTTTCAGCGCCTGCTTCAGTTCTGTCAGTGTTTGTTCAAGTCTTCCTTTTTCATGAACAGGGAGCTTGTCTCCGAGTTCTTTCATCTGACGTTCAACCTGGTAAGCAAGGCTGTCGGCTTCATTGCGCTCATCAACTTCCTTGCGTCGTTTTTTATCTTCTTCGCCGTGCTGTTGAGCTTCATTGACCATTCTTTCGATTTCGCCCTGATCAAGATTGGTAGAGCCGCTGATCGTAATCTCCTGCTCTTTGCCGGTGCCTTTATCCTTGGCGCTCACCTTTAAAATACCGTTGGCATCGATATCAAAAGAGACCTCGATCTGGGGCAGTCCCCGTGGTGCAGCAGCGATGCCTTCCAGCTTGAACTGGCCTAGTGAACGGTTGTCTTTAGCCAGTTCGCGTTCGCCCTGGAGCACATGAATATCCACGGCCGCCTGGTTATCCTCAGCTGTAGAAAACACTTCACTGTGTCTGGTCGGAATGGTGCTGTTACGCTCGATAATCTTGGTCATTACCCCGCCCAGAGTTTCCACTCCAAGAGATAAGGGTGTTACATCAAGCAGAACAACGTCTTCCATCTCGCCTGCAAGAACTCCAGCCTGGATTGCCGCTCCCAGGGCTACAACCTCATCAGGGTTGACACTCTCGTTCGGATCTTTGCCAATAAGCTCGCGAACGAGTTTCTTAACAGCCGGTATACGGGTCGAGCCACCGACGAGGATAACCTCGTCAATATCCTTTTCAGTTATCTTTGCATCGGCCAGTGCATCTTTAACAGGCTGGCGGGTGCGCTCTACCAGGTGATGAGTAAGATCCTCAAATTTCGCCCTGGTAAGTTTAGTATCCAGGTGTTTCGGACCATCTGCACCTGCTGTTATAAAGGGAACGCTGATCGAAGTTTCTGTAGTTGATGAAAGTTCGATCTTGGCTTTTTCTGCAGCTTCAATCAAGCGTTGCAAAGCCTGCTTGTCCTGGCGCAGATCGATCCCCTGATCTTTTTTAAATTCGTCGGCCAGCCAGTCGACAACTACCTTGTCGAAGTTGTCACCACCAAGGTGTGTGTCACCGTTGGTAGATTTAACTTCAAAAACTCCGTCACCAACCTCCAGTATGGATACGTCAAATGTACCGCCTCCAAGGTCAAACACCAGGATGGTTTCATTGCTCTTCTTATCGAGGCCGTAGGCCAGTGAAGCAGCTGTCGGCTCGTTAATAATCCTTAAAACATTGATTCCGGCAATTTTCCCGGCATCCTTTGTTGCCTGACGCTGAGCATCGTTAAAATAGGCCGGTACTGTAATTACAGCATCGGTTACCTTTTCGCCTAAGTATTTACCGGCATCTTCAACCAGCTTTTTCAAAACCATTGCCGAAATCTCTTCCGGTGCGTATTTCTTGTCGCCGGCCTGAAAACGAACTGCGTTATTAGGTCCGGCTTCCACATTATATGGAACGAGAGTACGCTCGGCTTCAACCTCACTGAACTGACGCCCTATGAAACGCTTAACCGAGAAAAGGGTTTTCTCCGGGTTCAAAGCAGCCTGCCGTTTGGCTACCTGCCCGACCAACCTTTCTCCGGAATCTTTAAAGGCTACAACCGAGGGTGTGGTTCTAGAACCCTCTGCATTGGTGATCACCTCAGGCTTTCCGCCTTCGATAACCGCCACGGCGGAGAAGGTGGTGCCGAGGTCAATACCTACCGCTTTACCCATCATAGTCACCTCATTTCACTTTCCATGTATTTTTTATTGGTTAATCAAGTAAACCGTCACTGGCAACTTTCACCCAGATACATTCCTGGGCATGTCCGGCCAGTTCTTCTTTAATCATCTTGCGAATATCCTCAATATCTTTCTGGGTATGTCCGAAAATTTCATTGCAACCTTCATCCAGGTCAAGATCAATGCCTTCCTGGGCAAGCTTGTGAACAGCTTCCAGGTGATCGAGAATATCGGCATATTTTTCCCTGGTGGCCAGCGCATCGCGCATCATTTCCGCTTCTTCTTCATCAAGCAGTTCAAACTTTTCTTTCGGGGCTCCACACTTGGGACAAAAATCAGGTGGCTCTTCCCCCTCATGCAGATATCCGCAGACCTCACATCGCCACATCTTCATTTAATAAATCGCTCCCTTCATTTTTTTAGTTGCATACCCTGAGCTTTTCTCCTTCTGAAGCTCTGGCCAGCTCACGATCATAGGTAAGGATCACCAGTTCGGGAAACTCTCTCCTTAAAGTTAACGCAGTAGCCAGGTGCCACAAACCTGAACCTCTGAGGGGCCATTTACAGGCTAATTCTTTCATCGCCAGACTGTCCGGAACAATGTTTAAACGGCTCCATGGACCTGATTCCAGCATTTCAAACAGAGATTCAATAATCAGTTCAGGCAGTAACTTTTCACGCTGTACGCGGCTCAACACAGTATAAACCTCTGCAATGGCCAGGGTGGTTAACAGGTGAACTCCTTTCTGCCGGGAAAGATTTTTCACCTCTTCGCTGTGGTTGTCCCTGAAGATGTAAGATAATAAGGCTGTTGAATCCCAGTATATTACGGCCAGCTTATCAGTCATCCTGCCTCTCCTCCCGGATAGAGCGTTTATAGAATTCCTGAGGCAGTTCAAAAGGCAGGGCATCCGGCGTTTCCGTTTTAGGACGGGATTCAATTAAACCACAACTTTCGTAATTCCTGATTCGTTCTTCGACAGATAAAGAAGAACTGTTAACAGGAATTAATTTGGCAACCGGGTTACCGCGATCGGTTATAATAATTTCCATGCCACTGCGAACATCGCGAATTAACCTGCTTAGATTAATTCTTGCTTCCCTGATGCCTATGTAGTTCTTTTTCATTAAAACCACATCCCAATGTAGTTACTGATACTACATTTATATTATAGGGGTTAACTTAGACACTGTCAAGAAAAATGTGTACACAAGAACTACAGTAGTCACAACTGGTTCTGCAACTTTCCATAACCTTGTTTTTCTGCAGGAAAAGAATGGCCTTCGGCGAATTATCTAAGTATGCTGATTATGATTCAGGCGCTCAGCAGAAAACCAGGCTTAATGGCTTTATAAATCAGGACTCAACAGATTTATATTCTGGAAAAACAAAATTATTTGATTGACGGTTTTTCTTCGGGGGGAAGAATAAAGCTTTGGGTATAATTACAATATCTCGTGAGTTTGGCAGTGGTGGAGAAACTATCGCTCGCATGGTTTCAGAAAAAACCGGATTTCTGCTGGTTAACAAAGAAACAATAGCTGAAGGTCTGGCAGGCTTCGGCATCGAAAACCCGGCACTGCGAATTGAAAAAATCATTACTGATGAAGAGGCAGAAGAGTCAGCTCGTCTTTATATAGAGGCAATGCATGATTTTATATATGATTTGGCTATCCGTAACAGCCTCGTCATCCTTGGTCGTGGTGGTTCAATTCTTTTCCGCGACTATCCCCCGGCGCTTCACGTAAAAGTAATTGCCCAGTTTACCAACCGGGTTAAACGGGTGATGAAGCTATATAACATTAATGCCGAAACCGCTGTGAAGCTAATTAAGGAACAGGATAGCGACAAGCGTCTTTATTACCGACAGATATTTGATGTTAACTGGACCAACCTGCGTTCATACGACCTTGTTCTCAATACTGAAAGTATGGGACTCGAAGATACTGCTGATATTATTATAGCTGCATACCATTTGCATGCTGAGCCGCGTGAGGTGAGGGATGGACCAAACGGAATTGAGTTTGAAGAGAGAATGTTTTCTGCTCCTGAAGAAGAGGAAGAAAAATTCATGCACCCCAGCGAAGAAGAGTTTGCACATATGCTTGATTTTTACCGGATTCGGTGGGATTATGAACCAAAAACATTCTTACTTGAATGGGATAGTGAAGGTAATGTGCTGGAGGCATTTTCACCGGACTTTTACCTGCCCGATCAGGATCTCTACATAGAACTGACTACCCAGAAACCGAAGCAGGCCTGGAAAAAGAATCGCAAAATCAGGAGGATGAAAGAGCTTTACCCTGACATCAGTGTCAGGCTTATAGACAAGAAAGGTTTTGAAAGCCTGCTCAAGAAGCACAAACCAGACAACGAAGATATGTAATTTAAGTTAAGCGCAAAGGAGAACTTAGTTGAGCGATAAAATGACACCCTCCGCAGATCAGTTAAAAATTATTCTTACCCAGGAAGAGATCGAATTAAAAATTGCCGAAATGGGTAAAGTTATATCTAATGATTATGCCGGCAAAGAGCTGGTTTTAGTTGGCGTTTTGCGTGGCAGCGTTTACTTTCTGGTCGATCTTACCCGTAAAATTCACATACCCTTTTCTTTAGATTTTATCAGTATATCGCACTACAGCGAACAATCGGAAACTGCAGGAGTGGTCAGGATCACCAAGGATCTTGACTTGAGTATTTCCGGTAAGCACGTGCTGATTATCGAAGATATTGTCGACACCGGCTTAAGCCTCGGTTACCTGTTGCGCAACCTGAAAACCAGGAACCCGGCCGACCTTAAAATATGCACGCTGGTTAATGTTGAAGCACGGCGCATTGTAGAAGTGCCGGTAGAGTATAAAGGGTTTGATCTGCCCAACATCTTCGTCGTCGGCTACGGCCTTGATTATAAGGAAAAGTATCGCAACCTGCAGTTTATTGCTGAATTCAACCGCCCGTAACAGCTTTAACCCGATTCCTGCACACCCTGGTTATGATCACATCTTTACTTAATTTAACGCCTGCCTATTTTTAAACGGTAATTGATAGCACATACCCGGTTGCCAAACTGACGCATACTTACCAGGTTAGTAAAAAGAAGAGGGAGCAAGGGGCTTTATTAAGGCCTGGTGCTCCCTCTTATTGCGATACAATTTTACAAATCTTCCAGACGTTCCTCGTAAAATTTTTTTAAAACAGGTCTGAAATCAGCAGCTTTCCTGAGAATATTTTCTTCGTATTCTTCTTGAATAAATTTGCTTTCAGCGTATTTGCGGATTTTGATCTAAGAAATTTTGAAAGCAGGGGGACAAACTCTTTTTGGATTATCTGGCAGTGGCACGATGGTCAGATTCTTTTTACTCTGGTTGGGGGTCATCAAATAGTAGAATACTAAAAAAAAGTACATAATAAAGCCAGGCTCCAACAGACCTGCGGTTTCTCCCTCAGAATCTTTTTCCCCGACCATCTGCAGTCGTTCTCAGTCGCCCCTACAGACGATCTCCTTCGACCTCCGATCGGTTCTTTCAGATTCTGTGCTACGGTTTTTCGGTGCTTCCCGGCTCTGTTCCGGTTTTACCCTTCCCGTTGCCTTTCTGCTACCGTTCCTTGTAGCTGCCCGATTCTCTTGGATAGCTCCGGTTTCCAATCGGGGCTTGCACCCTTTTCTTCTTCCGGTTTTTCCCCTTGACCCGGGCCTGGTTCACCTTTCAGTCTCTCGGAACCTGGTGAAATTATATTAGCACGCCCTCCCCAATTTGTCAATAGTTTTTTGAAAAATTTTTATAAAAAATTAATTAGATCATTATACCTCTACAGGCAATAGAATGGAAAAGCAAAATCTGTTCACTTTTACCATTCTTGAAAAAGGGATAAAGAAAGATTTAGCTAATATTATTTATAATGCACAACAAAAAACTGCACTTATTTATCGAAGGGGTTATTTGTATATGGCTGAAAAAGTAGCAAAAGAAGCGGTTGAAAAAAATATGGGTACGGTAGTAGCCGTAAGGGGCAGCGTAGTAGATGTTCTTTTTCCTGTCGGGCTGCCTGCACTGCACAATAAGCTTGAAGTCGGCCCCGGGGGAGAGATCATCGTTGAAGTGGTATCCCACCAGGGTAAGGACATCGTTCGCGGAATTGCCCTGTCATCAACAAGAGGTCTAAAACGTGGTGACCCTGCCCTTGATAGCGGGGATATGATTCGTGTGCCCGTAGGTAAAAAAATCCTGGGCCGCATGTTTAATGTCTTCGGTGAAACAATAGATGAAAAAGAGCTCATCTCGGATGTCGAGCTCAGGGGCATTCACCAGGAACCCGCATCAATTTCGCGCAGGGTTACCTCTTCGGAAATATTTGAAACGGGTATTAAAGCGATAGATCTGCTTACCCCACTTGAGCGCGGTGGGAAAGCAGGTCTATTTGGCGGCGCCGGTGTCGGTAAAACTGTTTTGATTACTGAGCTGATCAACAATACAGTGGGTAAACATGAAGGGGTCAGTATTTTTTGCGGCATCGGCGAACGATCGCGTGAAGCAGAAGAACTTTATCGCGACATTCAGGAAGCAGGGGTGCTTGATAATACGGTGATGATCTTTGGTCAGATGAATGAACCACCTGGTGCGCGCTACCTCGTTGGTCATTCTGCCCTGACCATGGCCGAATATTTCCGTGATGAAGCCAGGCAGGATGTTTTGCTTTTAATCGATAACATCTTCCGCTTTGTTCAGGCCGGTTCTGAAATGTCGGGGCTGCTCGGTAAAATGCCTTCCCGCGTTGGCTACCAGCCTACTCTTTCAACTGAAATTGCCGGACTGCAGGAGCGCATCTCGAATACGGCTACCGGGGCGATCACCTCGATCCAGGCTGTCTATGTTCCGGCTGATGATTTTACCGATCCATCGGCAACACATACCTTTGCTCATCTTTCGGCATCAATCATTCTCTCCCGGAAGCGGGCCAGTGAGGGGTTGTACCCCGCCGTAGATCCACTTCGCTCATGGTCTAAAATGCTTACTCCCCTGATAGTCGGCCAAAGACATTACCAGGTTGCCCAGGAAGTAAGGCGCACCCTTGCGGAATATGAAGAACTTAAAGATATAATCGCTATGCTCGGCCTGGAGGAACTGTCCCAGGACGACCGCCATGTGGTTAATCGGGCCAGACGTCTGGAGCGTTTTCTTACCCAGCCATTTGTTACCACTGAACAATTTACCGGAATGAGCGGGCGCGTCGTCGATCTTGAAGATGCCATTGACGGCTGCGAGAGGATTTTAAACGATCAGTTTGCCGAACGCTCTGAATCAGATCTCTATATGCTCGGTAAAATCGGTGAAATTAAATCTAAAGCGGGCAAAAAGAAAGAACCCGAGCCTGAGGAAGAGTCTGCTGAAGAAATATAGGTGGAGGTGTTCTACCTGAATTTGAAAATACTTTTACCGGCCGGGGTGCAGATAGAAACCGAGGT
>JAHYJM010000039.1 GCA_019428945.1 Bacillota bacterium
GTTCTGGGCGCTATCGGCGGTTTAATTTACAACTACACCAGCAACAGGCGTGAAGTTGGCAATAAAGACAGCGCTTAAACTTATTAAACTATGCTTTATCGCTTGAGATTGAGTTCTATCAGTTCAATCTGACCCGGGAGAAAACTTCTTCCGGGTTTTTTCTTGTTTAAACTGTTTTAGTAATCTCCAGATCAGAATACACCTAAATCTACGTGTCAACTCATATAAAAACCTAACCCAAGGGTCTATTGACATAAAATCTGTTATGGGTAAAATATAATCACCAAAAATAGTAAAATCTATTTACATAAAAATCTGTTATGGGTAAAATATAACCACCAAAAATCAGTAAAATCTATTGACATAAAAATCTGTTATGGGTATAATTGCCCTGATTGTTAAAGAGTTAAAGTGTTATGTTTAAAATTTCACTTTCACGTCCGAACAGGGCGCAAAGAATAAATACACTTCTGTCGTGAAGCCCTTATATAAAGGGATTTTTAGTTTATGTGATAATTATCATAAATTTCACTTATTTACAAATAGTGAAATGATTATTTTGTCTATAGAATTACTATTATATAAACTTTCAATATTAAGCGACGAGGAGTGTTATTGCTTGGATAGTCTATGGATGACCGGCTATGAGAAAGAAATTGAACGATGCAAGAAACTGTACGTTAACTTTAGTGAAGGAGCCGGTTATATAAAAGCCGTATTTGATGCTCTAAAAAAATACTATGAGAAACATGGTAACCAGCTTTCCCAGCTCGAACTCACTATACCTTCTGCTGAAGAATCTGCTGAAATGATGAGGCAGGATGAAAGCCTTAATCTCCGCCCGGACATAAACACGGCCCTATTCTCTGAACTTTTTAAATTAGTATGTTTAGAAACTACAAAGGCAAATCCGGTAATAAAAGAGACCATTGCCACTGTTGTAGATAAAACAATTACTTTTCTTTCTGAAGAAGGCGAAATTGTTTCACTGGAAAAAATTAAAGCTTTTCGTGATCTATTGATTAAAGAAACGGCCATTGAGAAAGATATGGCAACGTTTCTTTTTTCAATAGTATTGTCTTCCATATACAGACGGCAGCTGGAAACAATATCCAAGGTCTTGCGGACAGACCTATATGAAGGGGGGGAATGCCCACTTTGTGGTGAAAAGCCTCATTATGGCATGTTACGTAATGATGATGGGGCGAAACATTTGGAGTGCTGGCTTTGTGGCACCAGTTGGGTGCATACCAGGGTTAAATGTCCGTATTGCAGCAATGATGATAGAGAAGAATTAGGCTATTTTACCGTTGAAGGCAATGATATATGCCGGGTAAATTATTGCCGGAATTGCTGTCGTTACTGCAAGATTATTGATGCGCGAAAGTTTGGTATGGATGGCAAGGTGATTTTGGCCATTCATAACCTTGCTTCTCTGGAGTACGATTTACTGGCCAGGAAGGAAGGTTTTTTTCCGGGTTCCGGCCTGGAATGGATTAACGAAGAAGATGAAGCAATTGACAGACAAGACTAGGAGGTGGATTTACTTATGCAGTTAACGCGACGCAGCTTTTTAAAGCTAACCGGTGCCGCAGCCGCAACAGCAACTCTGGCTGGTATGGGTTTGAACACGGCATCTGCGTCTGCAGCTTACCCTTTACGTATCAAATATACAAAAGAGGTACCCACCATTTGTACGTACTGCGGAGTTGGCTGCGGTATTATTTGCAGCGTAAGAGATGGCGTTATTGTTAATGCCGAAGGTGATCCGGATCATCCAATCAACGAAGGCACTCTTTGCAGCAAGGGAAGTTCAATTTTTAATGTTTCCTATATCTATGAGGAAAAAGGCAAACCTATTGTTAACCCGAAACGTTTGACCAAGGTTCTCTATCGGGCTCCCGGCGCCAGTGATTATGAAGAAAAAGACTGGGACTGGGCTCTTGATGAGATCGCAAAAAGAATCAAGGATACCCGCGATCGCACTCTGGTGGAAACTGTAGATGTAGGCGGTCGTCAGGTAACTGTCAATAGAACCAATGCGATTAACTGGCTGGGCAGCGCCTGGTGTACCGGTGAAGAAAACTATTTGTTCCACAAAATGGCCCGGGCGATGGGCGTGATTAACATTGATCACTGCGCCCGTCTCTGACACTCTGTCACGGTCGCCGGTCTCGGCGCCACATTCGGCAGGGGAGTTATGACGAATCACTGGAACGATTATCAGCACAGTGATGTGATCATGGCCATCGGCGGTAACACCGCTGAAAACCACCCCATTTCTATGAAATGGATTGAAAAAGCAAGGGAAACCAAGGGAGCAAAACTGATCTGTGTCGATCCCCGCCTGTGCCGTACAGCAGCGGTTTCCGACATATTTGTTCCTATTCGTCCCGGTACGAACATTGCTTACTTGGGCGGACTAATCAACTATATTCTTGAGAATGAAAAATATCACCGGGAATATGTTGAAAATTACACCAATGCGCCATACCTGATTAACGAAAACTTCAGCTTTGATGAAAATACCGGTCTCTTTACCGGAGCGGAAGATGATCCGGTCCGCAGCGCCACCAAATACGATATGACCGATTGGCAGTATCAGACAGATGCTGACGGCAACATCCTCAAAGATACCACCCTTGAGGATCCCAATTGCTCCTTCCAGCTTTTAAAAAAGCATTACAGCAAATATACTATCTCTAATATCAGCAAAATGACCGGAGCGCCAGAGGATACCTTAAGAGACTCCTATGAGGTTTTCAGCAGTACCGGTGAAGCCGGTAAAGCCGGAAATATTCTCTATGCCATGGGTATTACTCAGTTTACGCACGGCGCTCAGAATACCCGGGCAATTGCCATTATTCAATTGTTACTTGGCAATATGGGTATTGCCGGTGGAGGTGTTAATGCTCAGCGCGGGCAGTCAAACGTGCAGGGTGCAACGGATATGGCCATACTCTATCATATTATCCCCGGCTATAATCCCACGCCGCAGCAGACTCATGCTACATTGGAAGATTACTTGGCCGCTACCACGCCAGAGAAAAACTGGTGGAGCAACAGACCAAAATACATTGTCAGCCTCTTGAAAGCATTCTACGGTGATAACGCCACAGATGCTAATGATTATGGCTATGAATGGCTGCCGAAGCTCGATGGTTTGGATCACTCGCATATACCTGCCTATAAATATATGCGTGATGGTGAAGTGGAGGGAATGATCTGTGTAGCTGACAACCCACTGGTTGGCGGTTCCAGCTCACGGGCCAAACTGCACTATCAGAAGAATCTCAAGTGGTTGGTATCTGTTGACGTAGTTGAAAATGAAACAGCTGCTTTCTGGAAAGGCCCGGGTATGAACCCTGCTGAAATTGATACGGAAGTATTTATATTGCCGGCTGCCTTTAGCTATGAAAAAGAAGGTGAAAAGGCCAACAGTGGCCGCTGGATTCAGTGGATGTGGAAAGCGCAGGAGCCTCCTGGAGATGCCAAGAGCGACCTCTGGATTGTCAATGAAATGTTCAAGCGGCTAAAAGCGCTTTACGAAGCAGAAGGCGGCGTAGTGCCTGAGCAGATCACCAAGATGCACTGGGATTACGATGGCGTCGGTGGTGAAATCGATATCGTTAAAGTCTGTATGGAACTGAACGGCTACCGGGTTGCTGACGGATCGCTTCTCACCAACTTTGTTGGCTTGGCCGATGACGGATCAACAGCCTGTGGTAACTGGCTCTATAGCGGTTACTACAATAACCTGGAGAACCCGGCTACCAAGAAACGAATTAAAGAAAAAGAAGGTATTGGTTTTAACAGGGACTGGGCATTTGCCTGGCCGCTTAACAGACGTGTTGTCTATAACCGGGCATCCTGTGACCTGGAAGGTAAACCGTGGAATCCCGATGTTCCAGTAATCTGGTACGATGAAGCTGAGCAGCGCTGGGTCGGTAATGATGTACCCGATATCCCGGGAAGCTGGGATTTTGAATATGCAACCGAGAACCCGTTCATAATGAACCCTGAAGGGGTTGGAAAGCTTTTCTCGATCGGCTACCAGGGTGTTGGCGGTCTGCGTGACGGCCCAATGCCAACCCATTACGAGCCTGCTGACAGCCCGGTTCCCAACCTGCTCTACCCGCAGGCCACATTTAACCCTTGCAGCCAACGCTTCTATGAGGATCATACTGTTGAGACTGATGAAGACAGGCAGAAATACCCGCACATTGCAACCAGCTATCGCCTGGTTGAACATTACCAGTCTGGTTCAGTTACCCGTAACCAGCCCTGGCTTAATGAAATGATGCCTGAAATGTTCGCTGAAATTAGTGAAGAACATGCTGATGAACTTGGTATCAATAACGGCGATTACATTCTCATTGAAAGTAAACGTCTGCAGAGCAGTGATGACGGAGAACAGGGCAACATTAAGGTGAAAGCCTGTGTAACCAAGAGAATCAAGCCGATGTTGATTAACGGCGAATTAAAGCATCTTGTCGGAATGCCGATGCACTGGGGCTTCATGGGTATGAACACCGGCGCCAGCGCCAATGATCTTACCCCGTCGGTTGGCGACGCCAACACAACTATTCCAGAATACAAGGCGTTCCTTTGCAACGTAAGGAGGGCTGACTAAATGTCTAAAACAATGTGTTTGATTGATGCCTCAAAGTGTATGGGTTGCCGTGGCTGCCAGGCTGCTTGCAAGCAGTGGAATCAGCTGCCGGCAGAAAATACAACTTTTACCGGATCTTATGAAAACCCGCCGCGGCTTTCTTCCACAACCTGGATGAGAATTAAGTTCAGGGAGCATGAAAACGAGAATGGTGGGGTAGACTGGCTGATGTCAAAGCAGGGATGCATGCATTGCACTGATGCAGCATGTATGCTGGCCTGTCCGGCAGGCGCCATTTACCGGACCGAATTCGGAACGGTAAATGTCGATGAAGTTAAATGTATCGGCTGCAATTACTGTGCAGCTACCTGCCCTTACACAGTTATCGGTTTTGATCGCCTGGCCAATAAAGCTCGCAAATGTACTTTCTGCCTTGACCGGTTGGCAGCAGATTTAAAACCAGCTTGCGCAAATGCCTGCCCGACCGGTTCGATTACCTTCGGCCGAAGTGATGAGCTTATTGAAAAGGCGGCAAGACGGGTTGAGCAGCTAAAAGCTAAAGGTAAAACCGAAGCCAGGATCTACGGACTGGATGAAGTCGGGGGTACTGCTATGTTATATGTATTGGCAGATAAACCAGAAAAATATGGTTTCCCGGCTGATCCCCATGTTCCAATCCAGACCAGGGTATGGAATGCCATTTATGCGCCTTTCCGCGTGTTTGTGGTTATTGCTGTTGCTCTTGGTTTATGGGCAAACCGGTCATATAGCAAAAAAGTGGAAGAAGGCAAAAATAAAACTACCTAAAACGGGGGGTGAAATCAAATGGAAGTAAAACAGTTTGCTGGTGGGTTAAACGTACCCCACTATAAAAGCTTTAGTGAACATAAGGCGATTAAAAAGGCTTCTCTGCCTAAAGAGATTATCATTCCGCTTTCCCAGCATCTCGGTGCGCCTAATGAGCCGTTGGTTAAAGTAGGGGATAAGGTAAAAGCGGGACAAAAAATCGGAGCAACCGACAAGTTTGTCAGCGCACCGGTTCATGCCAGCCTTTCCGGTACAGTAACTGCGATAGAACCGCGGATTCCCGGACAGACAGTTGACTGTATCGTCATCGCCGTTGATGATAATCAGGATGAGTTTGAGCTGGCCAATAATAATCTGGCCAACGTTAGTAAAGAAGATATCCTTAATGCTATCAAAGAAGCAGGAATCGTTGGTATGGGTGGAGCCACTTTCCCAACCTCGGTTAAGTTAAGTCCGCCCCCCGATAAGACGATTGATGCACTGTTAATAAATGGTTGTGAATGTGAACCTTATCTTACCTGTGACCACCGGATTATGCTTGAGAAACCGGAGGAACTGCTGCAGGGTACTAAACTGCTGATGAAAGTATTAGGTGTTGAGAAGGCTTATATCTGTATTGAAGGTAACAAGGATGATGCGATTGAGGCTATTCGTGAGAAAAACGAAGATCCTAATATTGTATTATTGCGGATGCCTACCAAGTATCCCCAGGGTTCTGAGAAACATTTGGTAAAAGCAGCCTTGGATCGTGAGGTGCCCTCTGGAGGACTTCCCTTTGACGTTGGGGCAATGATCCAGAACGTGGGAACCGCAGTTGCAGTATATGAAGCGGTTAAGTTTGGCAAACCGTTAATTGAGCGTGTTGTTGCTATCACCGGGCAAAATATCAAAGAACCACAGAATCTTTTGGTGAAAATAGGCACTCCTCTTTCTTACTTAATAGAGGAATGTGGTGGTATTGTCGAAGAGCCTGCCAAAGTAATTATTGGTGGCCCTATGACCGGTAAAGCGCAGCTCAGCCTCGATGCAGTCGTCACTAAGGGAACTACAGGAGTTGTAGTACTGCCTCCGGAAATGTCCTTTGAAGATATGGATTACTGCGACTGTGTCCGTTGTGGAAAATGTGTTGAACATTGTCCTGTATTGTTGTACCCTAATCAGATTAGCATCTTATGCGAAGCAGGCATGGTCAGCGAAGCAGCTGAATGGAACACCTTGGATTGTATCGAGTGCGGCATTTGCGCCTACGTATGCCCGGCCAAACGCCCGATAGTCAGGTTGGTTCAGATTACAAAGCCGCTGATTCGTGAACTGGCTGCTAAAAAATAAAGGGAAAAGGAGGGTTAAAGACAGTGAGCGATAATCAAAAGTTAATTGTATCTTCAGCGCCTCACCTGAAGAGTGATGTATCTGTAGCAACAGCCATGCGTGACGTATTTATTGCTCTGTTACCGGTTACGCTGGTTTCAATATACTATTTTCGTTTCTATGCGGTTTTAACAATTGCAGTATGTATGATTACTGCAGTTCTAACCGAAATATTGTTTAGGCGTTTAATGCATAGAAAACCGTCGCTTTATGACTGGAGCGCTTTGGTAACTGGTTTGTTTGTTGCGCTTCTTTTCCAGGCTACTACCCCATGGTATAAAGCAGCTTTAGCTACCTTTATTGCAGTTGGAGTTGCCAAGGAGCTGGCTGGTGGATTGGGTTGGAACCGTTTCAACCCGGCTTTATTTGGCCGTGTAGCCCTGGTTATTCTGGCTCCTCTTTATGCTTATGTGAATCAGTGGTTCCAACCACTTCACATAAACCTTGGGCCGCTTGATACAATTACCCAGGCGACTCCACTGGCCATGCTCAGGGCAAATATGCCCATGCCTTCAATAGGGGAGCTCTTTGTTGCTTTTCCGGCAGGCGCGCTTTCCGAAGTTTCGCCATTGGCTTTATTGATCGGTGCAGCATATCTATTTTATAAAGGCCATATCGGCTGGAGGATTCCGGTTTCCATTATCGGTACAGTAGTTGTCCTTACCCTGATCGCCGGAGAAAACCCGGTTTATCACCTCGTAACCGGTGGTCTGATGATCGGCGCTTTCTTCATGGCTACCGACTGGGTAACAAGCCCCTTTACTGATAAAGGTAAATTAATCTATGGTATTGCAATTGGAGCACTCGTGGTTCTCTTCAGGGTTGGCTTCATGATTACCGAAGGTGTTGCTTTCTCAATTCTGATCATGAATGCATTTGTCCCAATGATTGAGAAATTAACTTCACGCCCGCAGTTTGGTAAAGTCAAAGCTGTTGCAGTACCCATGGCAGATAAGAAGTAGAACGTAAGATTATAAGAATTAAAAAGTACGTATCAATGATGATGGTGGCCCTCCCTGTGAGGGTCACTATCATTGTGGTGCGCCCGGCATGGGCGATAGCTTGGCGGTGAAAGTCCGCTGTGGGCTCGGCAGTGGGAACCACTAAGGGTCGGCGGCCTATAACGGCCGCCCCCCTATCCCGATAGGGTTTGCTTTAAATGAATGATCTTGCAGGTGGCAGACTATATTTAATGAGTTTTAAAGCCTGAATACTTCAAGTCCGAAACGAATGTAGAAGACAACGATGAGGATTATACTAAAGGAAACAAGCACAAGGATCATGTCAAAATCAATATTACTGATATTAATCGAACGGAATATCGCTTTCTGACCTGGCCGGTAATCAACACTTTGCAGCAAAGCGAATACTTTTTTATAGATGAACTGTGATGCGGTTCTCATAATGTTTTGCAAGAGTGTAAAGGGGAAGGAAATGATGATCCAGAGGATAATTGCCAGTCTGCCTGCTATAGAGCCAAGAAAATCAGCGCCAAGCCAGTTTGGTACTCTGAGTCGGTAAACATTGGTGCGTTGAGCAGCATAAAAGAAAACTGCACCGAGGCCAAAAGCCAACGCAACAGCGCCTAAGTCTTCCCAGTGCCAGAAACTGATTTTCATCAGGTAGTTGACCAGGTATGAATCAAGGGTAAAGGAAGCAAGTGTTGGGCTGACAAAGTTTTTCAGAACAAGGTTTGGCGAAAAACCGATGAAAAGCATGCAGACGGCGAGAATCCCCATGCCCAACTTCATCATGAGAGGTTCTTTTTTTACTTCAGCAAGTTCTGCAGGCGCCGGCCGCCAGAAAGTGAAATAGAGAAACTTTAAAAAGTAGCAAACTGTTCCGGCGCTGGTAATTGTAAAGATCTTTTCAGCAATATATAAAGAATAAAGATGATGATGCTCATATGCTTCAACTATGGCGTGGTGTAGAAGAGTTTTACTGGCGTAACCGTTAAAGAGAGGCATGCCGACTATACCCAGCGAAGCGATTAAGACTACAACAGTTGTAAAAGGCATTTTACTTTTTAGATCGCCTAACCTGCTCATATTAAGTTCGCCTGTCAGGTATACGATTGCTCCTGCAGCAAGAAAGAGAGTGGATTTGAAGAAGGCGTGATTTAAGATGTGATAAACCGAACCGGCCAGACCCATTGCACCTTCGTAGCCGAGATAAGAGGCTACGCCGATGCCCATAATAATGTATCCGATTTGGCTAATACTGCTGCAGGCCAGCATTTTCTTTATATTATCCTGCAGAAGAGCAATGCAAACACCGAAAAACATGGTAACGATACCGAACCAGATAATTATATAGCCGGTATCAGAAACAAGCAGCCATAGGTTGCTCACTCCTGCCGCCAGGTTTTCACCGCTCATAAAGCTGCTGTCCGGGGTATAGATCATATTAAGTGTTCTGATGATGCCGTAAGCGCCTGTTTTAATCATAATTCCTGAAAGCAGGGCGCTTGCCGGCGCAGGAGCAACAGGGTGAGCTTTAGGTAGCCAGATGTGCAGCGGTACCATACCAGCTTTAATTCCGAATCCGATGATCATTAGTATACCGGCTGCAAGCAGGTAGTTACTAACCCCTTCAACCATGCACAGCTGCTGGGATATATCGACAGAGCCACAGCTGAAATATATTAAACCAATACCGGTCAGCAGGCACATTCCGCCAAAGACACCGAGATACAGGTATATATTACCGGCGCTGTATGCTTCATCAGTCTGGGTGTGAATGACAAGTACATATGAGGCGAGGGACATTAATTCGAAAAACAGCAAAAGAGAAAGCAGATCTCCGGCCAGGGGAACGCCAACTGTTCCTGAAAGGGTAAGCATAAAAAAGGCAAAAAAGCGGCCCTGGTTATGTTCGTGGTTCATATAATCAACGGCAAAGATTGTTGCCATCAGCCAGATGAATGAGGCAATAATGGCAATAAAGAAGCCTAAAAAGTCAACACTAAAGGTCAAATCGAGAGGAGTAACAACCATTGGCACCTGAAAAACAACCTTGCTGCCCGCCGAAACGATAGGATACATCATCCCGACAGCGATAAGTGTTCCCAGGGAACCAAGAAGTGAACAGGCGGTACGCCACCAGGCCAGGTTGGGGGCGCAGATGACAAGTATAAAAGCTGCCAGAGGTATTAAAACTGCGGCCAGTGGCAGGTATGAGATTATTTCCTGGGACATTTTTAATTACCTCCCGAGTAGAACAGGTATTCTGCAATGTTTTCAAGGTAGGGGACAGTCAGCTGCAGGTTGGTACCGACAATCAGGCACCCGGCAACCAGGATTAATATAGGTAACAGCATTGATAGCGGAGCTTCAGCTCCCTTGACAGGTGTAAAGTCTCCTTCTTTGAAAAAGGCATTTATTATTATTGGCAGGAAGTATGCAGCATTTAACAATGCGCTGCCGATTAAGACCGCGACAAATATCCAGGCGCCGCTTTCCAGGCTGCCCTGTATGAGATACCATTTTGAAATAAAACCGTTGACAGGAGGAATACCAATCATCCCAATTGCAGCTATGGTGAAGGCAATCATAGTTAGCGGCATTCTTTTCCCAAGCCCGTTCAGTTCACTGATTTTCTTTTTGCCGGTTACTGTGATAATTGCGCCGGCGCAGAAAAAGAGGGTGATTTTTAACAGTGCGTGATTAATAATATGCAGAAGTCCCCCGGCAAGTCCGATAGTACTAAACAGGCCGGCGCCGAGAGTGATATAACCCAGTTGACTGATCGTTGAAAAGGCAAGCCTTCTTTTTAGGACATCCTGCTGCATGGCAATAATTGAAGCAACCAGAATGGTCACCGAAACAAGACCGGCAACAAAATATCCCATCTGCAGACCGATAAGGGCAGTTATACCGAAGATTGAATACATAGAACGCAAGATACCAAAGACACCTGATTTAACAACAGCAACAGCGTGTAGCAGCGCACTAACCGGTGTAGGAGCAGCCATCGCTGAAGGCAGCCATGAATGAAGAGGCATTACCGCAGCTTTCACGCCAAAACCAAAAATAAAACAGAGGAAAGTGACTTGCCAGAGGAATAAAGACCCTGTAGAAAGATCAACAATTCCGCCGCGGGTAAATTCAAGCGTTCCCAGGTTTCCATAGGTAATAATCAGGCCGATTAATATTAAACCGGCTCCGAAAAAGCTGTAGATAATATATTTAATACCGGCTTTTTTCGCTTCCTCATTTTCTTCATGGATAACCAGGGGATAGGTGAAGATTGTCAGGAATTCATAGAAAACATAGAGTGTCAGCAGGTTAGCCGACAAGGCTATGCCCATCGTCATTCCCAGGGACAAAAGGTAAAAGATAAAATAACGTCTGCGGTTATGTTCATGAGCCATGTATCCGGTTGAATAAAGGACTGAGAATGACCAGAGAATTGCTGCAGTCCCGCCAAACAGGGCAGCCAGGGGATCAACTCTTAATTTAATCTCAAGTCCGGGAGTGATTTGGTGAAGCAGCAGTTCCCAACCGCCATTTTGCACGTATTCATATAATATAATTATCATGGCAGCCGCACTGATCACGCTGACAACAACAGCCAAAGGATTACGTAAGCGGTCGTTTTCTTCAGAAGCGATTCCGGTGATCAGTGCTCCGATTAGGGGAAAGACGATCATAAAAAGAGGCAGGTATAGTACATATTCCATTCGGTATTCTTCCTCTCCCGAAAGTTGATATATTAATATAGTTGTTAATTAATGGTGTCATTCGACATTTTCTTCATGTTCATCTTCTTTGCTGACGCTTCTGGTGCCCCAGACTAACATAATTGCGATAACAGTAGCAAAAAGCACTGTTGATTCCATCAGGGTATCATAACCGCGGTAATCAAGCAGTATGTTAGCAACAATGTTGGTTCCGCCGCTTTCCTCGACACTTTTATTCACGTAACGCTCATAAACCTCGTTGTTCGTCGGGTTATCCAGATTTCCATAAACAGGCATTTCAGTAACTGCCAGCATTAGCATAAATGAGATCATGGTTACCAGTGTAATTGACATAGAGTAAAAGAGAATTCTTTTTAAACTCATTATTGTGGGCGCCTCCCTACTTTGGTGACCACGGTAACCATTAACACAGTCATCCCGATACCAACTGCTGCTTCAGTTATTGCCAGGTCAGGTGAATTAAGCTGCTGCCAGATCAGTGACATAACCATGCTGTAAGCTCCAAATATGATAACTATATAAAGCAGGTCGTTAAATACAAAAATTGATATAGTAGTGGCAATTAAAATCAGAAGCATTAAAACCATCAGGATATCAATCATGTCTGGCTCTCTCCACCTTCCTTAGAAAGGTTTGTTTCCAGCTGGCGCTTCCTTCTGCGACGTTGTGAAGCGACATAATCGTTGATTAAGAAGCTTCCTTCAGCCATCGGTGTACCCCTGTTATAGGCAGTTTTTGCTATAAGGTGCGTAACTACAGGGTTTATTGTGATGATCATCGCCATAATCAGTATTAGTTTGGTTATATTCGTGACATCCTGAACCAGAAACATAAGTCCGATTAGGACCATCCCTGTGCCCAGCGTATCGCACTTTCCCAAAGCATGCATGCGGGTATAGACATCGGGCAGCCTGATTAAGCCGATTACGCCGACAATCAAAAAGAAAAAACCGCCGAGCAGAAAAAAGACAGCAACATATTGTAAGACCATGGTCATCACCTCTAAATAATATGCCCTTCACGCAGCAATTTCAGAATACAGAGCGTTCCGATAAACGCTCCAAGAACAAATACAAAGGCTACATCTATATAATAAAAGCTTTTATCAAGGAAAGAAAAGATCAGAATGATTAAAACAACATTGGTTGTAATTACGTTCATTGCCACCACCCGGTCGAGAACGGTAGGACCGCTGTAAGCTCTGATAATTGCCAGCAGGGAAAAAAGAATCAGGCCAACTACGATAATATTAAGAACGGTGTTAATCATTATTTGTATAAAGCCTCCATTTCCATCAGCCTACGGTTCAGCTCCCAGTCTTCAACTCCGTGGGCTACATCTTCTGTCAGGGCATGAACAATCAGCAGGTTATCTTCAAGCTCGACAGTAATTGTGCCCGGTGTAAGGGTAATGGAGTTTACGTAAAGCACCCGCAACAGGCTGCGCTCAAGATCACACCGCATAATTACTATACCGGGAGAGATTGGCAGGTGTGGATTCAAAACAATCATTGCTACATTAATGTTGGCTATGACAATGTCAATTCCCAGTTTTACAAAATATATGAACAACAGGTATGCCTGTAAAATGCTAAAATTTGTTCGGTTATCGGAAGAAATATTAAGATTGCTCCAGAAAACAGTCAGGATAACGCTGAAAATAGCTCCAACCAAAATATGCTGCCAATGGACGCTGGCTGAAATTAGCAGCCAGAAAGCCATCATGAGGGTAAATATGAACATTGAACCCATCACATCGCCTTTCATCCTTTCAATCACAGCAATCACCTCCCGTGGCTTAGATTATTTTAAAGTAAGGCTACTACAGTTTTGTTTATAAAATCAAGGACTATTCCAGGAGAAATTCCCAGGTAAATTATGCCCAGAGCCAAAATAACAATCGGTACGAGCATGCTTAACGGTACCTGGTCTATCTGGAATTTGCCGGGTGTTTCATGTTCAGCATGCGCGTTATTTCTATTATCTTCAGCATGACTACTGTGACCATGGCTATGCTCTTCGCCGTCCTGCGAAAAATATGCCTGACCGATAATCGGAAAATAATATGTGGCATTTAACAGTCCGCTGATAATAATAACCAGGATAATCAACGGTAAATCAGCTTCAAGGCTGCCTAAAGCCAGTCCGTATTTGCTGATGAAACCTCCGAAAAGAGGTATGCCTACCATAGAAAATGCAGCTATGGTAAATGCGCCCATCGTTATCGGCATTTTATAGCCCATACCGGCAAACTGGTTAACTTTTTTTATGCCTGTCTGATAGTAAAAAGCGCCGGCAGTGAGGAAGAGGCAGGTTTTCATAAAAGCATGAACAACTATGTGCAGCATACCGGCTGCCAATCCCCAGGGAGTGCCCAGCCCGATACCAAGAAAGATATAGCCTACCTGGGCGACAGTCGAATAAGCAAGCCGCCTTTTCAGTTCAATCTGGACAAAAGCAAAGAATGAGCCGGCAAGCATGGCAATAATTGACAGGACCAGGATCAGGTGGCGAATGAAAGTTTCATGAAAGATTTCCAAGCCGAAAGCAATTAAAAGGATCTTCAGGAATGCAATAATATAAACTTTTACAACCAGGCTTGACAGTACTGCGCTTGAAGGCGAAGCTGCCGATGAATGAGCGTCGGGAAGCCAGAGGTGAAGGGGGAAGAGTGCAGCTTTGACCCCGAACCCGACAGTAAAGAAACTGAGTGAGGTCCAGATTAAAAAGGGATATGAATCTTTGACCAGGGCAAGTTCCTGAGCGATGAAGGTCAGGTTCAAGTGTCCCGTGATCATATAAAGAAAACCGATTCCGAAAAGAATAAATCCTGAACCTATTGTCGCAAGCAGCAGATATTTCAAAGCGGCTTCGGTAGCCTGACGTGTTCCTTTTGCAGCAACGAGTGAGCAGGCTCCAAGGCCGGTTACTTCGATAAAGACATAGAAATTAAAAATGTCATTGGAGATTACCAGGCCCATCATTCCAGCTAAGGTTAGAAGAAATGCCGTATAATACCAGCCTATTACCTTGTGTTCCATCTCATGCTTAATTGCCGGAAAGCTAAAGATTAGGATTAGAAAAGAAATTCCGGAAAGGAGCATTAGCATCATGCTTGATAAAGATTCAACGACAATCTCAATACCCCATGGTGGTGCCCAGCCGGAAACAGCATACCGGATAGGTTCTCCGTGCATTACATGGTAAGCAATTATTATTGTAGTTATAAAGACTGCACCGGTGACTATAGTGGCCAGTGGAGCGCAAAAATTTCTTTTCCACCTGGCCAGAACCGGCATACAGAAAGCGGCTACTAAGGTACCGATAATGCATAAAAAAGGCAGTTCTAAAACTGATACCATTGCAGAGGTTCACCTCTATTTCAATTTCATAAAGTTAGGAGCACAGATTGTCCCATAAAATAGATAAAGTTTTACAATTAGAGCAAGAGCAAATGCTGTTACGCTGAAACTAACCACGATTCCAGTGAGCATCAAAGTCGATGGAAGCGGGTTAACATAGAGGGCATCAGGAAAGTTGGGATCATAGATTGGGGGAACCCCACCTTGAATATCGCCTAGAATTATAAAGAAAAGAAATATTGCACTCTGAAGGATATTTATGCCGATTACTTTTTTAATTAAGTTTGTTTGGGTCAGAACGATCAGGGTGCCTAATGAAAATAGAATAATAGCAACAAAATAAGGAAAGTTTACAAAAAGCAGTTCAAGATTCAAAACTAGGCCTCCTCGCTGATCATGTAATAGATTCCCAGAATAGTGCTTGCTACCAAAACGCCAATCCCGAAATTGGCAACAGAAATAATGCCTACACTGAAAAGTGTGCCTGTGACGCCAATTGGGCCATGTTCATGGGGGATTAAAAACTTTGATACTTCAAGAATCCCGCCGATTCCGACAAATATGATGGCGGCATCAATGATCATCTGCCTGAAACTGTCATTCCAGAGCTGACCGAATATGAGGATATAAAGTAGCAGCCCCAATCCGATAATCATTCCTCCGGAAAAGCCTCCTCCAGGTGACAGGTGACCGTGCATAATAACATAGACTCCATATAGAAGAACGAAAAGAAGCATGTAGCGAAATACAACCCTGGTGACATAATCGTGCATCTTTTCTGCTTCCTCCTTCCATAAAATAAAGAAAAATTGGTGTTAATATAAGTGTATATTGAGAACGATTAGAAAATTTAGCAAGTTCAAATATTCACAATAAAATGCAAAAAAAATGGTTTACCTTTTTTTATAGCATTTAGATGTTACAGATAGGCTTAAACAAATTTCCAAAAAAACAAAAAAAACCCCCATCCACCCCTTTATTTTTTACCATTTTCACTTATCTGTCAAGTTGTTTTTAAATTTAAAGTTTCTCTTTAATAATTACTGTAAAGTTATTAAAAAAGCAGGATATTTAAATAGTAAAGAGAATTAAAGGTTTTGATTGTCTTAGATAAGTTGTTTATAGAAAACAGAGGGGTTCATTTATGGCAAATATCTTAGTCATTCAGGTACAGGATTTATTAATCGAAAGTTATTTGCCCCTGCTAATTGTCTTAGTTCCGATCATTGGCTCCTTTCTTACAGGACTGAGCGGTTTAAAATCACTGTATGCTTGCAGAGCGATGGCTCTGCTAACGGCGGCCACTGCTCTTTATTTAACTGTAGAACTTTTTCTGACAGTGCAGTCCGGGTATACAGTTACTTATGACTTACCCGCACTTGCAGGAATTTCCATCGGCTTTCGGGTCGACCTGTTTGGCTCTGTATTTGCGCTTTTTACTGCAATAATCTGGTTTATAGCTGTTGCAGCTTCATTGCCCTATATGGCTCATGATAAGAGACAAAATCGCTACTTCACTTTTTTGATTTTATCTCTGGGCGGTTGCATTGGTGTGTTCCTTAGCGGAGACTTTTTAAGTCTCTTTCTCTTTTTTGAATTAATGACCTTTGCCGCTTACGCTCTCGTCGTTCACACCCAGACCGGCGATGCTATGAAGGCTGGTGCGAATTATCTCTACCTTGGAGTAGCTGGTGGTTTAGCGCTTTTATCGGGCATTATTCTATTGAACAACAATATCGGGACAGTTTCTATCGAACCACTCTTGCAGAACATGGTCTTAACTGGAAGTTCAGCAGCATTAATAGCCGTGCTGATGATTGCCGGCTTTGGCGTGAAAGCGGGGATGATTCCCTTGCACATCTGGCTGCCGCAGGCACACCCTGTTGCACCGGCGCCGGCCAGTGCCCTGCTTTCAGGAATTATGATTAAAACCGGAGCCTATGGCATTATCAGGGTTGTAACAATGCTTTATACTCCCGGACAGGATTATGCTGAAAGTGCTCTCTGGCATTTTACCGCTAACTTTGGTCATGTGATTATATGGATGGGGATCATGACTATGCTGCTTGCAGCACTAATGGCTGTTTTGCAGAATAACGCCAAAAAGCTGCTTGCTTACAGCAGTATCAGCCAGATGGGTTACATCTTAATGGGAATTGGTGCGGCAGGTTATCTCGGTTATGACGGGGCGATGGGCTTTGGCGGCTTTACCTACCATATAATCAATCATGCATTTTTTAAGTCTGGCCTCTTTATCTTATTTGGTATTGTCTATACCAGGCTCCATGAAGTAAACATGGACAACCTGGGTGGTTTATGGCGGAAGTTTCCTCTGACCTTTGCTGCTTTTCTTGTATGCGCCTTTGGCATCACTGGTATACCAGGCTTTAACGGCTATGTGAGTAAAACCTTACTGCACCATGCAATTGTTGAAGCTTTTGAACACCATCATTTATGGGATCTGTGGACCGCAGAAAAATTGTTTATGTTAACCAGTGGTCTGACTATCTGCTATATAGCCAAACTTGTTATTACCGTATTTTTAGGAAAAATCAAGCCCGAAACTGATAAAAAGCTACGCGGCAAAGATCAGGGTGAAGGCTGGATTGAAAGGGCAGTTGCCTTATCTTTCATCGGGGTCATTGTTTTCTTAGGTTTGTTCCCTGACTTCATGATCAAAAAAGTAATAGTTCCTATGTCAGCCACTTTCACCTATAATGATTACTATGTTAACTATCTTTTAAAAACAAATGTCTGGAATATCCATGATTTAACGGGCATTGCGATTGCTTTTTTTATCGGGGCTGGTATATATCTGGTTGCCCTGAAGAAAGATTTGTTCCTGGTTAAGCCGCCTGACTACCTTAGTGTGGAGTATTCAGTTTATGTGCCTGTTACAAGGATTCTTGGTACCACATTTACCCGGCTTGGCCGGTTGGTTGATGATAATGTTAACCGGGGCTTTCACGGTACGCCTTCTTTGCTGACTAGGGCAGCTGATGGAGCCGGCTACTTTGATTCACGTCTCCTGAATAGTTTCGGGGAAAGGTTCATTAATATACTTTCTGTCCTGTTTAATGCATTTTATGCTTCATGGATTAATATGATTAAAACATTATTCGGCCATTTCGCAATTTTCCTGAAGAAAGTATTTATGGCTATGTTTAAATTTGATTACAGCACCAAGGGTGATCAGCGTTTTCAGACTTTTAACATATCCAACATAGATTTTGATTTATACATAG
>JAHYJM010000040.1 GCA_019428945.1 Bacillota bacterium
TTTTCACATTGAGATAGGGCATTTCACCCTGGTTAACCCGGTGAGCATTTACAATGATCATACTTTCCCTCGCCTGGCGGAAAATATGGCCAAGGCGGAAACAGGGGATTTTTCCGGAAGAGATCAGATCGCGTAATACGTTACCCGCCCCGACAGCGGGAAGCTGATCTACATCGCCGACCATTATCAGGCGACAGCCGACCGGCAGTGCCTTCAGAAGGTTGTACATGAGCAGCAGATCAACCATCGAAGCTTCGTCGATTATTATTATCTGACCTTCAATAGGGTTTCTTTCATTACGCTGAAAACGAAATCCTTCCCCTTCGGAAAAACTGTATTCAAGTAAACGGTGAATGGTAAAGGCTTCTTCTCCTGTAGCTTCTGTCACACGTTTTGCCGCACGACCCGTAGGAGCAGCCAGCAGCACTTTCTGTTTCATCAGTTGAAAGAGGGTGAGCAGGGCCTTAATTGTTGTGGTTTTACCTGTACCTGGACCACCTGTAACTACAAGCACTCCGTTTTCCAGCGCTCTTCCGAGAACCTCAAACTGCTCATCTGTCAGGTGCGGACAGTCATGCCTGACTTTTCCCATAGCCTGATTTGCCTCAAGCGCCGCATAAGACCTCGCCTTCATACTCAGTTGAAGCAGAAGCCGGGCGGTTCCCTTTTCAGCCTGGAAGAATGGAGCATAGTATATTGCTTCGCACTGATCCTGTTTTTCTGAATAAAGGCGTTTATCATTAATCATCAAACCAAGCTGTTCTGCAAAATAATCTGTTTTAAGCTCATCTCCATCTATGTCAAGCAGTTCCTTGACACGGCCAAGCAAAATATCTCGCGGCAGGTAGACATGCCCCTGTTCAGAAGCGCGGCTTAAAGTGTAAGTTATTGCCGCCTGCACCCTTTCAGGAGCATCTTCGGCAAGACCAAGCTGCCGGGCTATCTTATCGGCAGTTCTGAACCCGATGCCGAAGACATCTTCAGCCATGCGGTAGGGGTTCGCCTGAACTAAACTGACCGTTTCAGCGCCATAGCGTCGATAAAGACGCATGGCCTGTCCAACGCTGACCCCGTAACCCTGTAAAAAGACAAGAACATTCTGGACATCTTTATACTGCCGGTAACTTTTAATAATTCCGGCTGCTTTGATTGCCCCTATACCTTCAATCTCCTGCAGACGGTGCGGCTCATTTTCCAGGATGTCAAGCGTATCAAGACCAAATGAACTGACAATTCGTTCAGCAGTCACCGGTCCGATCCCCTTAATAAGCCCTGATGAAAGATAACGCTTCATGCCCTCTTCCGTAACAGGCAGCAGACGTTCCCACCGGTCTACGGAGAGCTGTTTTCCATAACGGTTATGAACCTGCCACTGCCCGTTGAGAAGCAGATTCTCGCCTTCCTGCATTGGGGGAAAACTGCCTACGATAGTTACAGCCTTCCCGTCAGCACAGCGGAAGACAGCGACCAGGTATGAACTTTCTTCACTATAGTATCTTATCTTTTCCAGGGTTCCCTCAATTCGTTCCAGCAGTATACACTCCAATCTAACATAATCGTCTGCACAATTTTACCACACAAAAACCCTAAATACCTGCCTGAATCTGACCATTTTTCAATAAATACAGATCTTACACCGAAAACAAACCAGAATCGGGATAAATCTAGGGGCACGGAAAACCGTGCCCCTAGATCACCTTATTTTACTGTTCTACCCTTAAAGCGCTTCTCTCAGAAGGTTAACCTTATCGAGACGTTCCCAGGGAAGATCAAGTTCGGGGCGGCCAAAATGTCCATATGCCGCCAATTGCTGATATATTGGGCGACGCAGATCAAGATTTTCTATAATCGCTGCAGGGCGCAGGTCAAAATATTTGCGAATCAGTTCTTCAATAACCGGCACAGGCACCTTTTCTGTGCCATATGTCTCAACCATAAGCGAAACCGGGCTTGAGACTCCGATTGCATAAGCAACCTGGAACTGGCATTTCGACGCCAGTCCGGCAGCTACAATATTTTTCGCCACATGACGCGCGGCGTAAGAAGCCGAACGATCAACTTTTGTCGGGTCTTTTCCCGAAAAAGCTCCACCCCCGTGGGCAGCATACCCTCCGTAAGTATCAACGATTATCTTACGCCCGGTTAGACCGGTATCACCCTGCGGCCCACCGACGACAAACCGTCCCGTCGGGTTAATTAAAAATCTCGTTTCCGGCATTAATAATTCTGCCGGAACAATCTTACGGATAACATGATCAACAAGATCCTGTTCAATTTGTTCGAATGTCACTGTATCACTGTGCTGTGCAGATACAACAATTGTTTGAATGTGCGACGGTTTTCCATTGCAGTAAGCAACACTAACCTGAGTTTTTCCGTCGGGCCTTAAGTACTTTAACTGGCCTTTTTTACGCACTGCCGCCAACTGCTGAGCCAGTTTATGGGCGAGCGAGATTGGCAAAGGCATCAGTTCGGGAGTCTCATCACAGGCAAAACCAAACATGAGTCCCTGGTCGCCTGCTCCAATCAGGTCATAACTGTCTGCCTTGTCTCTGCCCCGCGCTTCAAGAGCCAAGTTAACCCCCTGCGCAATATCAGGCGACTGTTCATCAATTGAACTGAGAATGGCACAGGTATCTCCATCGAAACCATACTTGGCCCGGGTATAACCAATTTCCTTAACTTTGTCTCTGACCAGCTTTGGAATATCGACATAACATTCCGTGGTTATTTCCCCACTGACAAGCACAAGACCGGTGGTAACCATGGTTTCGGCGGCGACTCTACCCAGGGGATCACACTCCATAATAGCATCGAGAATGGCATCGGAAACCTGGTCAGCCAACTTGTCAGGATGGCCTTCAGTTACCGATTCCGATGTAAACAAGTAATTATTCTGGTGCATTAATATATCCTCCTCCTGTACTGGATTGATTATTGAGAAAAGCGCCTTAAACATAAAAAAACCTCTTTCGATTTAAGAGGCCTTCATGGCACCCCTCATCTCCCGGGATTATTTACAATCCCGCAGCAATTGGCACCGTGACCATCAGGTCCGGTTGCCGGGATTCATCGGGGCTGTCCCTCCTCCGCTCTGGATAAGAGTAAACTTATTATATTACAGTAATATGATATTACTGCGGATCATGAATGTCAATTACTTTAACTTCAAATATCTTCGCGAAACGCCAGGGCAAACCAGAGTTCACCTGAAGCGACAACTTTTCCGTCAACTCTAGCTTCTGCTTCACCTTTCCCCAGGTGTCCCCGCATTGCCGTCATTGTAACAGACAGTTCAAGTTGATCCCCCGGTTTAACCATCTGCTTAAAGCGGAAATTATTAATGCCGGTGAACAGGGCTAGTTTACCCTTGTGCTCCGGCATGCTGAGTACTGCCACTCCGCCCACCTGGGCCAGGGCTTCAACAATTAAAACTCCCGGCATGATCGGCTCGCCGGGAAAATGACCCTGGAAAAAAGGCTCATTTATCGTGACATTTTTAATTCCAACGGCCCGCTTACCCGATTCAAGCTCTGTAATTCTGTCAACCAGCAGAAAAGGGTACCGATGGGGCAGTATTGACATGATATCTTTTAAATTGAGTATATCTTTATCCAAATATTTAACCTCCTATCCCTTATTATGAAATATATAGCTAGCGTTTGTTTACTAACTAAAAAAGTCAAATAAGCTTTTTGCTCAATGATATCAGGCCTTCCGAGCGATCTGCGCTGTATAAACTAAAACGACCCGAGCAGTTCTTGATAAAGTTTATTTAATTCCGGTTCCATCTCTTCGAGCTGCGACACTTTAGTATGTTTATTACTTAACTATTATGCCCCTTATACCGTAAAAGTAGCAAAATATATATTTTAACTTACAATCGAGAGTTACATCAGGAATTAAAAATACAATCAGCAGAAAAAATGCTGTGCCTTGATCTATTCGGCGCTCCAGGCTTTCTTTAATATATCCACAACTTCCTGATCGTTAACCTGATCAAAGCGATGATAAAATTGCCCGACAGCGGCAAAGTCAACGGGAGCTTCGAGATAAACCAGGGCATCAACCTCTTTATTCAACCGGCCCAGCGTTTCGGGCGGACCAACAGGCACAGCAAGTGCCAGTTCGGCAGGTTTTTGCTGCTGCAGCGAACGCAGCGCTGCAAGCAGTGTGTAACCAGTGGCAACCCCATCATCAACCAGGATCACCAACCGTCCCTCTATCCTGGGCAAAGGACGATCACCACGATAGATATCAAGGCGCCGTTTGATTTCTGTTTGCTCTTTCGCTGCCGCTTTCTTAATATAATCAGGGAATACTCCGAGCCGGGAAATCAGTTCGTCATTCAGCATGACAAAACCATCGCCGCTTGTCGCTCCTATCGCCAGTTCGCGCTGATGAGGCGCTCCAATTTTTCGGGTGATGATCAGGTCAAGATCTCCGCCGAGTTTTTCAAAAACAGGCTCGGCTACCACCACTCCTCCACGCGGTACAGCTAAAATCAATGGCTTTCGACCCCGGTATATTTCCAGTCTTTCAGCAAGCCGTTCTCCGGCATCGCTACGGTCATTAAATATCATAACTTTCCTCTCCCATCATCTACATTGTGGGACAGAGGGGACAGGTCCTTTTGTCCCACAATTATCTGGCAGCAATGGTAAAATATTGCGGGACAAAAGGACCTGTCCCCTCTGTCCCATGACTTGTTAGAGGTTTAAGCCTTTAAAAAGCGTTTTTGATGTCTGTACTGCAGGAGAATCTTCCGGAAGCCTGAAAAGGGCTTTGGCGTTTAAATCATATTCAGCTACAAGCGGATCATGGATAATTTCACCAAACAGTTCAAGCCCGCTATTTTCAACTTCCTGTTTAAGCTGTGTGATGTCACCTTCACGGCTGCGCCCGATTACCAGTCCCATTTTTGAAACGGCAATCTGCACTTTCTCCACTATATCTTTAACTCTGCCTGCAGAACGGACCCCACGGGCAGTAGAGTCGCTGGTGACAAGCAACAGGTCAATCATTGGCAGCAGTCGGCGACTCAGGTGTTCAAGGCCTGCTTCGTTGTCTATAACCATAAAATCATAATTTTTACTAAGCTTTTCAAGATAGCTTTTCAGCAGATCATTGGGATAGCAATAGCAACCCGGTCCCTGGGGATTACCCATTACGAGTAGATCAAATGCATCTTCTTCAACCATAGCCTGACTGAGGCGATATTCTATAAAGATATCCTTTGTCATACCTGTCGGTACGGCATTAGGTTTTTTTGTATCCTCAAGGATTGTACCGATCGTGTCATGTACTTTAACGCCGAGCGCTTCATTTAAATTAGCATTGGCGTCGGCATCAACTGCAAGGATGCTTTTTCCGGGATGATTTTCAATCAGGTACCTGATCAGCAACGCGGAAAGAGTTGTTTTACCTGTGCCGCCTTTGCCTGCAACTGCAATTCTTTTTGTCATGTTAATTACCTCCTGCTATTTTTCTATAATCTTCCTGTGAGGACTTCTTCTAACTGGGCGATAGTACTGCAAGGCCACATTTCAACCACTTCTGCCACCAAACCTACAGAACGGTAATCAGGCCACCTGTCAGTAGGAAGCGGATTTAACCAAATTACTCTCTTAACCCGCTCTTTAAGCTTTTTCAGTTTAATAACTGCTTGATCAAGTTTGACTGTCTTGGTATCACTGACAAAAATAACCGTGGTTTTTGCGTTAATGCGATCCGAATGTTTTTCAGCAAGCCCCTCAATCGCAGCGCCAATATCTGTGCCACCGCCCCAGGTTCTGCTGTGCCGGATGACTCGATCAAGCAGCTGCTTAAGATTTGCCCGCCCCTTTAATTCAGTGGTCAGATCTTCTAAGTTATCTGAAAAACTGAAGCAAGAGAGATCACGAACAACTTCGTGCAATCCGTGAAGAAAATGGATCACAAAAGTACTGTAACTTTTCATTGAAGCTGAAACATCACAAATAAGCATAATCTGCTGTTTTGATCGACGTTTTGGTTTATGCTTCAGGTTAAATATGATTCCGCCAAAACGCATATTATCTCTTAGCGAACGGCGCAAATCAAGTGGGCCGCTTCGTGGACCGCTGCGCCTGCGGCGCAGTATCTGAATCGCCAGTTTTCTTGAAAGGCTTTTAAGAAGCTCCTCAGCTGCCGGCAGGTCTGATGCGGAAATCATTTCAATATCAATTTCCCTCAGCATATCATTACCGGGAGAATCCGAACCTGTTCCGGCCCCGTCAGCATTTCCGGTTGATACTGTATTATGATTTTGCTGGTTATCTCTGCTGCGGCAGTAACGAAGATGGCTCTTGACTATATTCTCCAGGATCGGTTTAAAACGAGGTTCTACATTATGCCCATTTTCTGTTTGCCGTACAAAGTCCTGAAGGCGGGTGCGCTGTTCAGCCGATAGTGCGCTGTACTGGCCAAGTTCTTCAAGGCTTAACTGTAAGTCTTCACCTTTAAACTGTAGTTCAGTGGTCGCCCGCTCCAGCTGTCGGGCATATTCTTCTTCCCTGATCATCATTTCTTCAGCCCTGTGACGATGTTCTTCAACAGGAACGAAATAATGGTCAAAAAGGCGGCTGAAGACAGCCTGATCTCGCCTGCTTTTCACAAGCGTAGCCTGCAGGGCAGTTTTAAAAGACCTTCTTGAAGCAATATCAATTCTTTCAAGGGCATATAAAGCGTCAATCATTTCAGTTGTGCCTACAGGTAATCCTTCCTGCCTGAGCAGTCCGGTGAATGTTGCCAAATTTTCTTCCAGATGCTGTCCAGAAATTTTATCTTTTAGCGGCACCCGCAAATCTCACCGCCATTTCCACCTTGGCTGAGGGTCTTATCAATACCGTCTATCCCTATTTCCTGTTTAAAAGTTTGCTGATCAGCCCTGGTTTTTAAAAGTATGTTCAAAGTACCGGCAACGGTTTTTCCGTCCAGGCAATTGCAGTTGAGAGACACAAGAGCCCTTGCCCAATCAAGTGTTTCCGCTATAGAAGGTTTCTTTCGCAAATCAGCCTGGCGGCGAAGATGAGCAACCACTCTCGCGGTTTCCCAGGCCAGGCGATCAGCAATACCCGGTACCTTAGCCTTGATGATCTGCACTTCTTTATCAACCTCGGGAAAATCAAGATAGAGGTAAAGGCAGCGTCTTTTCAGACCATCCGACAGTTCACGTTCATTATTGCTGGTCAGAACAACCACGGGAATATTATTAGCCGGGATAGTACCCAGTTCGGGAATCGACACCTGAAAGTCGGATAGAACCTCAAAAAGAAATGCTTCAAATTCAGGATCGCATTTGTCAACCTCATCAATTAATAAAACAGCTCTCTTTTCAGAACGAATCGCCTTTAACAGAGGCCTTTCAAGGAGGTAACGATCAGAGAAAAGGTCTTCCTCCCGGATCTGTTCTTCACCCAGTTCTCTGTTCAGCTGGATTCGAAGAAGCTGACGCTGGTAATTCCATTCATAGAGCGCTTTAGTTTCATCAAGTCCTTCATAGCACTGCAAACGAATCAGTTCGCTCTCTAAAATTTCAGCCAGAACTTTACCCATCTCAGTTTTACCCACGCCGGGGGCGCCTTCAATCAGCAACGGCTTCTGTAACTCCAAAGCCAAAAATACTGTTAAAGCTGTATTTTCATCACAAATATAGCCTGCTTCTTCAAAGCTATTTCTTAATTTCTGTAAAGATATAGTCATATCGCATCTGCGCTTCTTTCTGGATTTATTTAGATAAGAATTATTCTTATATCTCGATCTTATAATACTACAAAGCGCGAAACCGGGCAAACCTATGGCCTGTAATCATTTGCTACTGATATACCCACGAGTCGCTTTTAATATGATAGAATACTATTGTCTGTAGACTATTACGCTTTAATGGAGGTTAAGATGACAAAATATAACGGACAGTCGGAAACCGGAAAAATCCATTCAATCCTGATGAAGAAACCGGTAACAGCCTGGAAAAGCCAGGAGAATATAAGCAGCCAATGGCAAAAGCTTCATTATCCCTCAGAACCGGACTATAACAAGGTTATTGAAGAATACAGTCAATTTGCTGCCATCATTGAAAAACATGTATCCGAAGTACACTACCTTCCGGATGATCAAAATACCTGGCTCGATTCAATCTACACACATGACCCGGTAATTATCACCAAGGGGGGCGCTATCCTCTGTAATATGGGCAAACCGGAACGACTTAAAGAGGCTGCAGCGATTGGTAAATATCTCGAAAGCATAAACATCCCTGTTCTTGGCGAGATAAAAGCTCCTGGTAAAGTCGAAGGCGGAGATGTAGTGTGGTTTGACGATAATACTGCCGCAGCCGGGCTTGGATACCGTACCAACAGAGAAGGGGTTGCTCAGCTGCGGGAATTGACCAAAGGTATGGTTAATGAAATAATCGAGGTTCCCCTACCCCATGGCAACGGCCCGGAGGAATGTCTCCACCTGATGTCTATGATCAGCCCTGTAGATCGCGATTTAGCAGTTATCTACTCCAGGCTGATGGTAGTTCCTTTCCGCGATCTGCTAATTGAGAAAGGAATTAAGTTTGTTGAAGTGCCCGATGACGAATATGATACATTCGCCTGCAATGTTCTTGCCCTTGAACCGCGCAAATGCGTGATGATTGCCGGGAATCCGAAAACCAAAGCAGGTCTGCAAAAAGCCGGCGCGACTGTATTTGAATACCCCGGTGAAGATGTTTCTATCAAGGGTGGCGGGGGTCCGACCTGTCTGACCAGACCGCTGTTCCGAAGCTAGCATCTTATAGGAATTGTTTAAGACCCGATCCAGGTTAAACCTGAACAATTTAGAATCAACGAGGTAAAAGGGTTGTCACCATAAAACCCGTCATCAGATGACGGGTTTTATTTGTTCTTTAATCCGGCGATCAAGCTATGAATAGTGCAAAATTAAAATTTATAAGTTTCTCCGGGCAGAAGGATAACGCAGCTGCTCTCAGTTTTCGCTTCAACTTTTTCTTTAAATTCTACAGGGTCCACTTCGATTAATGGCCAGGTATTATAGTGGTAAGGAATAATCTTGTCTGCCTTCAGGAATGAAGCAGCAATCACAGCATCATCTATGCCCATGGTAAAATTATCACCGATTGGCAGCAGGGCAAGGTCAAGTTTATCCAGCTCTCCAATTAGCTTCATGTCACCAAAGAGGGCTGTATCACCGGCAAAATAAATTTTCTTGCCATAATACTCAACTACAAATCCGCAGGCATGCCCACCAGGTATACCTGCCCCATGGAACGCCAGAGTCAGCTTAACCGAGCCAAAAGGAAATTTATGGCGCCCTCCAAGATGCTGAGCATGGGAGTTCAACCCCTTTTCACCTGCCTGTCCGGCAATTTCAGCGGTAGAAATAATTGTTGCATCGCATTTTTTAGCAATTTCATAGGCGTCTCCAAGATGGTCGAAATGTCCGTGTGATATAAGAATATAATCAGCATTAATCTGACCAAGCTTAATTGGGGCAAGCGGATTATTGGTAATAAAGGGATCAAAAAGCAGGGTTTCTTTTCCTCCTTCACGCATCCTAAAACCGGCATGACCAAAAAATGTAATGTCAGGCATGTTCTACCTCCTCATAAATTTATACCATCTAACTCTATTTAATATTCTACACAACAATGGTAATTCCCTTATTTTAACGCGCATAATATGTCTAAATTTATCCCTCAAGTCAGACGAATTGTGCGTTATGCACTAGAAGTGCAATTATTTTCTTATTATCTCACAAAGGTTTGTCGCTTAGAAAATTTAATTAAAACTGTCAATTCGTTTTTATGATGTATTTTTATCTTTTTGTGCATATTCAATTTGAGAATTGAATTTAAAGAAACACTATCTTAAAGAAAGCGGGAATTCACATGGAAATCAGTTACTGGGAAATTGCACTTAGACTTATACTTGCTGTCCTATTCGGGGGTTTAGTTGGGTTTGAACGTGAAAGCCACAACAGGCCTGCAGGTTTTCGAACACACATTCTCGTCTGTACCGGATCATCCCTGATCATGATGGTTTCAGCATACGGGTTTATGAATGAATTTGGTCCCGGTTTAGATGTAGACCCCGGCAGGATTGCTGCCCAGGTTGTTACCGGCATAGGTTTTTTAGGTGCGGGAACCATACTTCAGCAGAGGGGCAGCATTCGCGGTCTCACAACAGCAGCATCCATTTGGGTTGTATCCGGAATTGGTCTGGCTACAGGAATCGGCTTTTATGCTGGAGCGGCGATGGCAACAGTACTGGTATTAATCAGCCTGCTGTACCTGGGCAAAGTTGATCGTAAAATATTATCCAAACGCCGTATTAAAATTTTACAAATTAGGGCAATAGACCAACCAGGTTTGCTTAGCCGTGTTTCAGCGGTTATTAGTGATTTAAAACTGGACATCAGAAAAGCATATTTGCGCGCCCATGAATTCGATCAGACTGTCCAAATGGAGGTAGTAGAAATTGAGTTTGCCTTGGTAGCTCCTTTGAACCTTCAGGAAGATGCTCTATTTAATCGCCTGGCAAGCTTGTCTGGTATCCTTGAAATCATCTGGCAGGGGGAGGATGTTCCGGTCTACAAGGCTGATAATGAAGGATAAAAAAAGAGGTCGTCTAAAACACGGCCTCTCATATTATAGCCAAATTCTGAGCCCCCAAATCAGGTTCAAGAAAATAGTGGAATTATTTATTGATCAACTTCAGAACTCTTTAATCCGAGTTCTTCTTCTCTGCCTTTAATAACTTCCAGCAAAGCCCTGTGCACATTTTCCGGAAGAGGAATCGGCTTATGAGTTTCAAGTAGCTCCCTTGCTTTTTCGTCACAGGTAGTGGCCAGATCTTTTGAGCCCCTGTCTTTCCAGAACTGACGCATGCGGCGGTCAATATATTTTGGATCTGAAAGCTTCCGCATATTGTTATAGGTGTGCTCCTCTGCCAGGAAGTGTCCTCGTGCACCTACACTCTTGATCACATCCACTGCCAGAGTCTCATCATTAACGGGAATGCCTTCCAATACTTTCCTGGTCATGGCAATAATTTCATTATCCATGACCAGCTGTCCGAAGCTCATGGTAAGCCCCATCTCCAGCATACCCCCACCGTAAATCATATTGGCACCTGCCAAAGCCGGTAAAAGGGTAGTCAGAGTTTTTTCATGGCCGGACTGCGCATCTGAAAGCTTGCTGTCGCCCTACGTGCCTGCTACATAACTTGGCAGCAGGTACATTTGAGCCAGCTTGGCGACAGCGGCGCTGATCAATCCAAGTTCAGGGCAGCCGACTGTTGCGGTTGTAAGTTTAAGGTCAATCATAGAAGTTGAGCTGCCGTACATTACCGGAGCGCCTTTCCGGGTTAGCTGGGCTAAAACAATACCACCCAGGACCTCTGCATTGTGTGTAACAAGTGTACCGGCAAGCGTAACCGGAGAAGTAGCGCCTGCCAACGCCATTGAAAGAATGTTCTGCGGCAGATTTTCCCTGGCATACTCAATTATCGGGTCGGCACAGCCTTCTGATATTGTCAGCGGGCTCTGCGGGCAGGTACAACCGGAAACGATTGGCCTGGCCTGCAGATTCTCCCTGCCTCCCGCCACTTCGGCCGCCATTTCAATTAAAAGCTGGGCAGAGCGCTTATCATGACAGGGCTGGGGGACATGTTTCGTAGTGTTTGCAACTGTAACCTCGTAATTATGAAGACTTTCCATCTCAGGATTAACATCCCTGGGCGCAACTGTATTTTCAAGCATGTCGTACTGATCAAGCGCATCGACTAACCTGGCTACATCGCCTTTATCTTTCTTTGTCGATTTACGGTATTCCCCTGTGTAGGGGTCTATAACCATAACCCCTTCTCCGAAAGGACAAAAATTTACTCTCCCGCTTTCCAGTACTATATCATGTTTGGGATCACGCCCGGCAAGGAATACTTTTTTGGGGGAAGAAGTAATAGCAGCCTCGACAATGTGCGCAGGTATTTTAACATTCATATTCTTTCGATCAACTTGACACCCCCCGCCTTCATAGATATCGATGGCATCGTTGCTCTGGACATACAGACCGGCATATTCCAGAACTTCGAGGGTTGCATTGTGGATCATTTCCAAATCTTCATCACTGAAAAGGTTGATGCTGCAGCCGATAAATGTATTTCTACCAGCTATACGGTTTCTCTTCAATTTAAATTTGTCCCTCCTTTAATTATTGTAAACCTGTTTTTCGCTTAAAATTTTCGACTGAATTAATTTTGATACCCAGCACTTTTACAATATTAAACTTAGCCTCTATACCCTTGGCAGCGCCTGGATCCGGCATAGGGTATCCAAGATCAAGCGATTGCCTTATTTCACGCATCATAGAACAATCGCCCAGTTCAAATGGCGTGACTCCAAGTTTTGAAGCAACATATTCTTTTGCCTGTTCAATCTTCAGGCCTCTGGCAAGCTGCATCCGTAAAACCAGATCTCCGGCAGTACGAATACCGCTCATGCCAACGGCTACTTCCTGGGTCGCTTCATTTCCAAAAGGATCTCCTGAGCCTACCTATAAACCATCGGCCTTGCCTATCTCAATCAGCGATTTAGCCGCCCTCGAAACAGCATCAACCGGCGGAACCGGCGACATCGGCGTAGCCCCAACACCCATCCCCACATTGGCATGAACAGGTATTCCTGACGCCTCTGAACAAGCCTTAACAAATGTTACAGCCCGAGCCAGGTTCCAGGGGAAGCTCTTATTACTGTTGGTATTAATAGCCGGGCCGAAAATACTGACTCCTGCCTTTTCAGCCAGTTCTACCTGTCTGTGCGGATAAAGGCCGGCTACCCTTGTCCCTTTGTAATCTAATTTTCCATGCATACCGAGAATAAATTCTCCGGCCATACCCATCTCAATACCAAGGCTCGGATATTTTTTCTTGATAATTTCAATAGCTAATAGCGCTGCCATCACATCGGCGTCCCCTGAAGCGCCGCAGGTGTCAAAGTTAATACCATCAGCGCCTGCTCTGTACATTCCGGCTGCTACATATACCATATCCTTTACCGCATACTCAATCGCTTCTTCCTGCGCTGCTCTCGCTTCATCAATTTTGCCCAGGGGTAATAATTCCGACCAGTTATCCACCGGACCATCCGGTTTGGTATACAAACCCAGGTTAGGCATGGCGCCATATAAAACCGGCATAATTGTATTAAGTTGTACATTCTCCATAACTTTGGCTTCATCATGAAGTATTGCCTTTACCGATTTATAGCTGTAATCAATGTTGCCAAGATCGAGTGAATCAGCTGAAAGAACTTTTTCATGAACCTGGATTGCCGTCGCCCTGTCCATGGAGATGTCAGCCTGGTAATTAATCTTAAATGCTCCTGAATCAGATGAAGTTACTGTCTCCTTACCGCGAATAATGCTGGTAACATTTACAGGTGATACAACAATTTCATAAAGATAGTCCCGTTCTTCTTCCGTCAGTTCGGGAATTTTACCCCGGCTTGCTGCATCAGCAGTTCCCTCTTCTAAATCATGACGAATGGTTTCTGCATCAAGATAAATCCCCGATCCATCACCCATCCTAGTAAAATATTTTTGCAAGATTTATCAACTCCCATTGCGCAAAGTTATAGAAAAAGATTAAGCGGGCAAACGAGCATGTAAGATAAAAAGATATCAAGTCAACCTTGAGGCTTAAATAGCCTGAAAGGCTGTTGATATTATAACATTTTAATAAACAACCAGTTATTCAATGGAACCAAATTACCATATTGTAGTTACAGATTAAAGATGAATATTTAATGATAGAATTATAAAGGAGAAGGTCATCCCCATCAAAAAGAACTGCAACCTTTGCTAACGGGATATTTTTTATTGACCTCATGCCTGCAGCAGTGGTATTATTGCACAAATAATCAACCTAAATGGAGATAATAGATGCAAAACCTAAAGCTGGCCAAACTAGGCGAAGATGGGAAAAGAACGAGGATAAAAATTGGCGATATAGTAATTGGTGAAGATTTTGTCGTGATCGCCGGTCCCTGTGGGGTGGAAAGTGAAAAGCAGACTGTAGATACTGCAAAAGCAGTAAAAGCAGGCGGCGGGATGATGTTCAGGGGTGGCGCTTATAAACCTCGGACCTCACCCTATGACTTCCAGGGCCTGGGGCTTCAGGGGCTAAAAATACTGGAAAAAGCAAAAGTGAAAACCGGCCTGCCCATTGTTACCGAAGTAATAGATCCCCGTGATGTATCATGGGTTTGCGAATTCGCAGACATTCTGCAAATTGGCGCAAGAAATATGCAGAATTTTTCCCTGCTGAAGGAGGTTGGCAAGGCCGGAAAACCAGTTCTATTAAAGCGGGGTATGTACTCCACCCTTAAGGAATGGCTTAATTGTGCTGAATACATTCTTGCCGAGGGAAACATGGATGTAATCCTTTGTGAACGGGGCATCAGGACTTTTGAAACCTACACCCGAAATACCCTTGATTTAAGCATGATACCCGCCATCAAGGAACTGAGCCACCTTCCGGTATTAGTAGATCCTTCACACGGCACAGGCAAACTGAGCTTGATTGAAAAGATGAGTTTTGCTGCCATTGCTGCCGGGGCCGACGGTTTGCTGCTGGAAGTACATATAAACCCCTGCGAAGCTAAGAGCGACGCCGACCAGCAGTTTAACCCCGAGCAGTTTGCCCAATTGATGAAAAAATTAGTGAAACTGCAAAAATTTATGCAAGATAAGGCTTTTAACTCTTCTATAATAAGTGGTGATATAAAATGAAACTAGACGATATAAGGCACAACATCGACGTAATTGACTCAAAAATCCTGAAGCTTTTAAATGATCGTTTCGAGCAGGGCCTTCTGGCTAAAAGGTTTAAAGAAATAATTGAAGACCCCAGGCGGGAACAAGAGGTCTTGGAAAAAATAAAGAATAATGCTAACGCTTTAATTGAAAGCGGCTTTGGTGAAGAGATCTATAAGCTCATCCTCACCGAGAGCAAGAAACTGCAGGCAGAAGAACTGGTTATAATCGGTTTCCAGGGAGAGCACGGGGCATACAGTGAAGAAGCGGTTAGGCACTACAACAAGGATTACGTTACAATACCCTGCACCACTTTTAATCAGGTTTTTGAAGGCGTTAATTCCGGTATGTACGATTACGGCATTGTCCCGGTGGAAAACACGCTGGGAGGGGTAGTTGGGCCGGTAAATGAGCTGTTGATAAATACTGACCTGCAGATAATCGGAGCCATCGATATGCCTGTCCATCATTGTCTTCTAATGGTTCCCGGCACTGACCACCGCGATATCAGGGAAGTATACTCCCATTCCCAGGCCCTGGCCCAGTGCAGGCGATTTTTATCGCGCAATAACCTGACACCGGTCCCTTATTACGACACAGCAGGCGCTGCAAGGATGATCGCCGAAAAGCAGCCAAGGGGATGCGCCTGCATTGCAGGCAAACTTTCTGCAGAACTTTACAACCTGGAAATTCTTAAAGAGAATATTGAAGACTTAAACAGTAATCGTACCAGGTTCTTGCTGCTCTCCAAGCAACCGCATGAAGATGGGGGCACCAAATGTACAATTACTTTTACAACGGAGCATAAAGCGGGAACCCTCTTCAGTGTTCTTGAACTTTTCGCCAGTTCCGGCATTAACCTGACCAGGATTGAATCAATCCCCAACGAGCCGGGCGACTATTCCTTTTTCCTTGATTTTGGTGGTTCGATTAAGGATCCCAGAATCACAAAAACCCTTGAGAAGGCGGAAATACAAACATCCGGGTTTAAAGTCCTTGGCTGTTACAATGAGAAGGTAGTTGAAGATTAAATTTATCAGTGGCTGTTTATGAGGACATATATCACCTGGTTTCCGGTTCCATCGAGGCCAGATTCCTTGACTTTTTTGGGCTTATTGACCCTTTAATCTTTTGATAATCTACCACTTTTAAGCGGGGAGGTTAAATAAATGAGCAGGGTTTTTAATCATGAAATAATGCCGGAAATAAAAAGCAGGTGGTCACCCAGGGCTTTCAGCAATAAATCGATTGCTGCCGATAAGCTAAAGGTATTGCTTGAAGCTGCCCGCTATGCTCCTTCCTGTAACAATGAACAACCCTGGCGCTTTTTGGTCGCTGACAGTGATGAAAAACTAACTAAAATGAGAAATATACTCAACAAAGGCAACCAGGAGTGGGCTAACAAAGCACCGGTCCTGATTTTGGTTATTGCCCTGAAAAGTTTCGAAAAAACCGGCAAAGAAAACCACTGGAATATGTTTGATACAGGAACGGCATGGGGCTACCTGTCTCTGGAGGCCGAGCGGCAAGGCCTGATTACCCATGCCATGGGCGGTTTTGATCGTGAAAAAGCACGCAGCGAATTTAAGATCCCGGAAGAATACGAAATTATTTCCGTCATAGCTGTTGGCTATTACGGTGACAAAAGTGAGTTAAGTGAGTTTAACCAGAGCCGCGAACGTCCACAAATGAGAAATGAAATTGACGAGATATTAATATAACTGCAAAAAACCTATATCTATACATGAATAAACAGCCCCCCTCCAAGGTCAGGATAAAAATTTACAAATTTAATATATGCTCTCATAACTAATCTACGCAGTTACTTCTTTTTCGCCTTCACCAGCTCTTTCGCTTCTTTGCCGGTTAGGTGTTCGATATCAATAGCAATGATATGAGACCGTTTACAATCTGTTATTTCCTTCTCTTTCTCATCTGAGGGCCGGTCGCCAGAATATTTTTCGACCAGGGCTTCAAAACCTCTAAACCACTCATCACCTTCAGTAATTCTGGCCTTACCGAAAAGAATAACGCTGCGGAAATAGGAAGTATATTCCTCACTGACGATTGTATCCTGATCGACCACGGCAAAGGAGACTTTAGGGTTCTTTGTAAAAGCATCAATTTTATGTCCAGATTTAGCGCAGTGAAAGTAGATTTTGTGATCATAGTAGACATAGCTGAGCGGCACAGCGTAAGGATAATCTGCATCACCACTGCAGGCTAAAACACCATTGGTGCAACGGTTTAATACAGCAATGGTATCGTCCATCGATAACAGCTGCCTGGCTCTAATCATTTTTCGAAACATTTTTTACCCTCGCTTTGTTAAAAGATAATAGAGAATGGGGTCCCGATAAAGATTCGGACCCCGCACACTATTTAAAATATAGAGCCGGCAAGAGGACTTGAACCCTTAGGCCAACTGATTACGATGCATCCTAGACTATTTATGATTATCTTATCACGCAAACTACACATTTTCAAAAATCTTAAATATAAGCCTATGCCGCTTTTCAGTATTTAAGCCCATTTACCGGCATAATCTGATGGCTTCATCATAAATTCTTTTTTTGCTTGGTAACACTTTATCTTCAAGCGCTCTTGAGTATGGAATTGTTCCTTCGGTACACACCCGGCCGTACTTGAACTCAAGACCTTGTTCTGCCAACAGCGCACACACTTCACCGGAAAGCCCAAACATTTTATAGTCTTCATCAACAACCAGCAGTTTGCCGGTTTTTTCTACTGACTGTCTAAGGCTAGACGTATCGATTGGAACAACGGATCGTAAATCGAGGACTTCAGCCGATATTCCCTGTTTACCAAGATCTGTTGCAGCGGCTAGTGAACGGTGCACATCAATACCCAGGCTTACGATAGTGATATCAGTACCTTCCCGCAAAACATTAAGCTGCCCTAAAGGGGTAGGCTGCC
>JAHYJM010000041.1 GCA_019428945.1 Bacillota bacterium
GCTGTCTTTGCCTGCGGACCGCGTCAACTGCTTGCTGCAATAGCTGATGCCGCAGCTGAGGGAGAGATAGCGGCATGGATCTCCGTTGAAGAAAGAATGGCCTGTGGCATAGGCGCATGCCTTGGTTGTGCGGTAAGAACTGAGCATGGTTACATGAGAGTTTGCAAAGACGGACCGGTTTTCCCGGCTGGGGAGGTGAATCTACAGGATGAACATACCGAATGCCAGTGTCAATCTGGGGGGAATTGAGCTTGATACTCCTGTTCTGGCTGCTTCAGGCCCTTTTGGACATGGACGTGAATTTGAAGTGCTTCTTGATTTCAGCTCTTTGGGTGGCATTATAGCCAAGGGCGTTTCGCTCGAACCATGGCCAGGTAATCCACCGCCACGTATTACCGAAACAGCATCAGGCCTTTTAAATGCTGTTGGCCTGCATAACCCCGGGATGAAAAAATTTGTTGAAGATGATCTGCCTCTGCTTCGCGAACTGGGTCCGAAAATAATAGTTAATATAATTGGTAAAAATGTTAGAGATTATGCTTCAGTGGCAGCGGGTTTAAATGGTGTTGAAGGTATCAGCGGGCTTGAGGTAAATGTATCATGCCCCAACCTGAAGGCCGGCGGCCTTTCTTTCGGGACGGACCCTGATTTAACCTACTGTGTGGTTGCTGCAGTGCGGAGGGAAACAGCTCTTCCGCTTCTGGTTAAGCTCACTCCAAATGTAAATGACATAGTGGCAGTCGCCAGGGCAGCTGAAGAGGCCGGAGCCGATGTGATTTCTCTGATAAACACACTTTCGGGTATGATTATAGACATCGAAAAAAAGAAACCATTTCTTGGCAATAGATTTGGCGGCCTGTCCGGCCCCGCAATTATGCCGGTAGCGCTTAGAATGGTCTGGCAGGTTTCAGAAGCTGTACAGATACCTGTGCTTGGCATGGGAGGTATAACTTCAGCTTCAGATGCGATCCAGTTTATTTTAGCCGGCGCCAGGGCTGTCGCAGTTGGAAGCGGCCTGTTTTATGATCCTGACCTGCCGGCAAAAATTACAGAAGGGATATTAGCTTATATGTCCAGACATAAGGTCACATCGCTCTCTGAACTTGAAGGCCTTGCACGTACAGGAGGAGATAAAGTTGAAGTATAAACCCGAGCAGCTTATTGTTGCTCTTGATATGGCAAAAACCGGGCCGGCAATGGATCTCGTTGAGCGGCTTAACCCTTTTGGAGTTAGTTTCAAAGTAGGCCTTGAGCTTTACATGGTCGGCGGCCCTAAATTTGTTTCCAGCCTGGTTAGAAGAGGTAAAATATTTCTTGATCTAAAATTTCATGACATACCAAACACTACTGCTGCCGCTGTTAAAAGAGCGGCCACACTGGGTGTTTCAATGCTCAATGTTCATGCTTCAGGTGGTCGCGAGATGATGAGCGCTGCGCGTGAAGCTATCGAAGGATTAAGTGATCGTCCAACTTTGCTTGCCGTTACTGTTCTTACCAGTATGAATGAACGACACTTGGCGGAAATCGGTTCTCCCGGTAGTGCTGAAGAGAAGGTTAATTTACTGGCCGCGCTTGCTGCAGAATGCGGATTAGATGGAGTAGTATGCTCACCCCTTGAAATAAGTTCGGTGAAACAGACTGTTTCGCGAAAGTTTATTACAGTAACACCGGGTATTAGGCCGGCAGGAGAGGCATTTGATGACCAATCAAGGGTGGCTACACCGGCTGATGTGGCCAGGGCAGGCGGAGATTACCTGGTCGTCGGAAGGCCTATTACCAGGGCACAGAACCCTGTGGAGGCTACCCGCTCAATTTTGATCGAAATGGGTGTCTATAATGAATGATAAAGTATTAGCTGAACTGTTAAAAGAAACAGGAGTTATTTTAGACGGCCACTTTCTGCTCACATCAGGCAGGCACAGCGGCCGTTTTATGCAGTGTTCCCAGCTTTTGCAGTATCCCGTTCAGACCGAGGCGGTTTGTAAATTAATAGCCGAACCCTTTATGGGTATGGGTATAAATACAGTCATTGGTCCGGCTATGGGAGGGATAATCCTGTCGTACGAAGTTGCCCGCCAACTTGGCGTAAGAGCTGTTTATACAGAGCAGTTTGAAGGGCAAATGGTTTTACGCCGCGGGTTTTCTATAGAAGTGGGTGAAAAAGTGCTGGTAGTTGAAGATGCAGTTACCACAGGTGGTTCTGTCAAAAAAGTACTTGATATTCTCAGGAAGGCAGAAGCTAATATTGCCGGAATATCTGTTATGGTTGATCGCTCTGATGTTATACTTGATTTCGGAGTGCCGATGAAAGCTCTGCTAGAAATGGAGATCGAATCTTACTCTCCGGAGGATTGTCCCCTATGTAAAGCTTTAGTCCCGCTGCAAAGACCGAAGAGTTAAACCTCTGCCGGACCACTGCGCAATAATCTGACCTAATCTGGTTCATCTATTGGTGGAGCCAATCTTCGTAAGAGCATCACTGTTTCAGGCAATACAGGCTGATTGATTTATTTAATTGCTGCAATGTGAAGAGAACAGAGCTGCCGCTCATGGTATACTATTACCTGTAAAGACACTAAAGAGATCAGATGTTGGGAGCCGATACTATTATGCAGGAATTGATCTACAAAAGAATCAGTAAGGAAATGAGCATAAACGAAGCAAAGGTAATCCAGACCGCTGCCCTGCTGGATGAAGGCAATACTATACCATTTGTCGCCCGTTACCGAAAAGAAATGACTGGCGGGCTTACCGATGAGGAAGTTCGTCTTCTACAGGAAAAACTTACTCATTACCGGAACCTGGAAGAACGTCGCCAGGAAGTGTTGCGTCTGATTGATGCCCAGGATGCGCTATCACCGGAACTGCAGAAACAGGTAGAGAAAGCTGCCACTGTAACAGAACTCGATGATCTGTACCGTCCTTATCGCCCCAAAAGACGCACCCGGGCTTCTGTTGCCCGCGAAAAAGGGCTTGATCCATTTGCTCTTGCCCTGCTTGAAGGAAAAATCAATCCTGAGACTGAAGCCGATAAATATATTGATCCGGATAAGGAGCTGCCTGATACTGCTTCAGTGCTTCGTGGAGTTTCCGATATAGTAGCAGAAGTTATTTCAGATGATGCTGCTGTGCGAAAGAGTTTGCGAAATCTATATTCCCGTCTGGCCGGAGTAACAGTAGAGAAGAAAGCCGCTTCCGAAGAAAATACCTATGATGACTATGCCGGGTACCGCGAACCTCTGGCTAAAATTAAATCACATCGGGTTCTGGCTATTAACAGGGGAGTCAAAGAAAAGGCTCTTGACCTTAAGCTTGAAATTGATGAAGAAAAAGTTTTAAAGGTTATTGGATCAATATATATCAGTGAGGATCAAAATGAAGCCTGCCGCGAATTTATTCAAAATTCATCTGTTGATAGTTTGCGGCGGTTGATCCATCCTTCGCTGGAACGCGAAGTATGGCAGGGATTGCTGGATGGAGCTGTAGCAGGAGCCCTTGTTGTATTTAAAGAAAACCTGAAAAAACGTTTGCTTGTTCCACCGGTTCGGCGCCGCAGGGTTATGGGTTGGGATCCCGGTTTTCGCACAGGCTGTAAATTGGCCTGCATATCAGAGACTGGCCAATTACTTGAAACTGCTGCGGTATTCCCAACTGCCCCGAAGAATGACCTGGCAGGAGCTTCATCGAAAGTTTTAAAATTGATAGAGAAACATAAAATCGATTGTATAGCGATTGGAAATGGAACTGCTTCCCGTGAAAGTGAAGCTTTTATTGCCAATCTAATTAAAGAGAAGCAGCTTGACCTCGAATATACGATTGTAAATGAAGCAGGAGCCAGTGTTTACTCCGCTTCCAGGGCAGCCCAAAAAGAATTTTCCGATCTCGATGTGGCTGAAAGAAGCGCTGTATCAATCGCCAGACGTTTGCAGGATCCACTGGCCGAACTGGTAAAAATTGATCCCAAGGCAATTGGTGTCGGTCAGTACCAGCACGATATGCCGCCGAAAGAATTAGATACCGCGCTCGATGGTACGGTTGAGAGTTGTGTTAATAATGTGGGTGTTGAGCTGAACAATGCATCAGCTGCATTACTTTCCTATGTGGCCGGAATCAACAGTTCGGTAGCCGTAAAAATTATAGATTATCGACAAGAAATAGGTGCTTTCAAGTCTCGCGAACAGCTTCTGGATGTATCCGGTCTTGGGCCGAAAGTATTTAAACAATGCGCCGGCTTTCTGCGTCTGCCTGACAGTGATAATTTTCTTGAACGCAGCGCCGTACATCCCGAATCTTACGAATTGGCTGGAAGAGTAATGGATGAACTCTCAATAGCACCTGCAAACCTGGGCTCAGTGGATCTGGTGCCGCAGCTTTTAACTGAAGATTTAGCTGCGCTTGCTGTCAGACTTGATGCAGGGGAACCGACAATCAGGGATATCCTTGATGAGTTTCGTCGCCCCGGCCGCGATCCTCGCGAAGATCTTCCGAAACCGGTATTTCTGCAGTCCATTACCGAACTTGATGATCTTGAACCGGGTATGATTCTAATGGGGATCGTAAGAAATATCGTCGATTTCGGCGCTTTTATCGATATCGGTGTTCATCATGATGGCCTGGTGCATATCTCAGAAATAGCTGACAGGTATATACAGCATCCGCTGGAGGTTCTGCAAATAGAATCGGTTGTCCGGGTTAAAATTCTTTCAATAGACCGTGATCGAAACCGTATTGCCCTTTCAATTAAGCAGGCTGGGGAGCAGATTTAGAAATTAAAAAAGGGAGCAAATAATTGGATTATATATTTTATAACGGCAAAGTATTAACCGGAGAGGCCAAACTGCCTCTTGCAGAGGCTGTGGCTGTAAAGGGCAGCAAAATAGCCGCTGTAGGAGAAAATGAATGGGTTAAATCCCTGAAAAAAGTAAATACAGAATTTATAGACATGGGAGGCAGGGTGCTGCTGCCGGGTTTTAACGATAGCCACCTGCACCTCATCGGTTATGCCACCAATAAAAGCAAAGTTGATTTGAGCCGCTGCAGAAGTGTTGAGGAAGTAGTTGAGAGAATTAAGACATTCATTAAAGAGAATGAAGTTCCCGGCGGTGAATGGGTCTATGGCTGGGGTTGGAATCACAGCCTTTTTGATCTAAAAAAGATGCCTGATCGCCAAGATCTTGACCGCGCATCTACCAGGCATCGCTTGGCTGTTGTCAGAACATGCTGCCACATACTATCGGCTAACACTTCCGCTCTTGAAGCGGCGGGTATTAAGAAAGATCCGCCCCTGTTGGATGGTGGCTCAGTCGAGACTGACAGCGAAGGCTTAGCAACAGGTGTACTGAAAGAACAGGCGATGCAGTTAGTACTCGACCTGATTCCGCCGCCAGATAAAAATACGCTTAAAAAACTGATTGAAGCAGCCGGTCGTGATTATCTCGCAGTCGGGCTTACTTCTGTCCAGACTGATGATCTCGCTGCGCTCGGCACTGATCTTTTACCTTTGCTGATTGATGCATACAAAGAGCTTGAAGCTGATGAAGCCCTCCCGCTTCGGGTTAATCTCCAGCCCCTTTTGATGTCAATTGGTGAGCTCAATGATTTTATTGAGAGTGGTTACCATCAATTCAATGGCAGTAGTTTTTTTAATATCGGCCCACTTAAACTACTATCTGACGGTTCTCTCGGCGGTAAAACAGCCTACATGAATTTGCCCTACCGGGGCGACCCGGAAAACCGCGGCATGCCCGTTTTATGCAGGGAAGAGCTTGAAGCTCTGGTAAACACAGCTCACAGCAAGGGCATGCAGGTGGCTACTCACGCAATAGGTGATGCAGCGATCGAAATGGTTTTGGAAACTTACAATAAAGCGAACAGCCTGCATCCCCGAAATGATCCCCGTTTTCGAATTGTCCATGCCTCTGTAGTAAGTCCACGTGCGCTTAAAATGTTCAGGGAGTTAAATGTAATTGCAGATATTCAACCTTCCTTTGCTATCACCGATCACGCATATATTGATCAGAATCTGGGAGCAGAGCGGGCAGCCTGGTCGTATCGTTGGAAAGATTTTATTAGGGAGAATATCGCGCTGGGCGGCAGCTCTGATTGTCCTGTTGAGCATTTTAACCCCCTGGAAGGGATCTGCGCAGCAGTAACCAGGCAGGATTTTTGCGGTGAACCGGCTGGTGGCTGGTATCCCGATCAGCGCCTTACCCTAGGCGAAGCCGTTAACATATATACTCGCGGCTCTGCCTATTGTACTTTTGAGGAAGAGCTTAAAGGCACAATAGTTCCGGGTAAAATGGCTGACCTCCAGGTGCTTTCAGAAGACATAACGCAGGTAAAACCGGCTGAAATAAAGAATATTGTAACAGATCTAACTATGGTAGGCGGTAAGATAGCTTATAGTTGTAAATAAAAAAGTGTGGTGAATAACAAAATGCCGGTTGTCCTGGCTATAAACCCGGGTTCTACTTCAACCAAAATTGGCCTGTTTGAAGATAATCAATGCCTGGTTAAAGAGACTCTCCGTCACACTGTTGAAGAGACATCTCCGGAACTCCCGCGTGAAGATCAGGCTGCATTCCGCCGTGATGCGTTGATGAGGTTTATGAAGGAGAAGAAAATAGCGCCGGAGGATATTTCTGCATTTGTTGTCCGGGGCGGGCTGCTCAAACCGCTGAAATCAGGAGTTTATGAAGTAGATGATCGGCTTTACCAGGATCTGATATCGGCTAAGTTTGGTTGGCACGCATCAAACCTGGGATCTATTATCGCACTGCCTTTGGGGCGTGAGCTGGGTATTCCTGTTTATACTGTCGATCCCGTTACGGTTGACGAATTTGGATCGCCGGCGAGGTATACAGGTTTAAAAGGTTTGCCCCGCCTCAGTATGTCTCATGCCCTGAATATGAAAGCTATGGCCAGGCGCACAGCCGATCTGATGAACAGGTCTTACGGCGAACTGAACTTAATAGTCGTCCATCTTGGAAGCGGTATCTCGGTTTCTGCTCACAGGCAGGGAAGAATGGTTGATGTAAACAATGCAAATGAAGAAGGGCCGTTTTCACTTGAACGTTGCGGCACTCTGCCTGCCCTGGGACTGGCCCGACTTTGTTACAGCGGCAGGTATGGTCTGGATGACATGATCCGGCTGCTTACTTCACAGGCAGGCATTTACTCCTACCTGGGCACGAAAGATTTTAAGATGGTAGAAAAAGAAGTTTCAGAAGGTAACAGTGAAGCCCTCGAAGTTGTAACAGCCATGGCCTACCAGGTTGCCAAGGAAATCGGGGCAATGGCTACCGTTCTGAGCGGAAATGTTGACAGGATTGTCCTCACCGGAGGCATGGCTTATGCCGAAACTTTGACGTCAATGACAAAAGAAAGAGTTGAATTTATTGCTCCGGTTGAAATCCTGCCCGGTGAAGAAGAACTCGAAGCTCTTGCTGCCGGCGCTTTTCGTGTTCTTAGCGGTGAAGAAGAAGTTTTGAAGTATTGAGAAGATGGGGGAGTGTGATAAGAAATGTCATTTGAAAATTTCTACCAGGTAATCGCTGCGGTAAAAGAGCTTCCATCACGTCGTCTGTGCGTTGCAGCCGCCAACGAAGAAGCGGTTCTTGAAGCGGTAAGAGACAGTCGTAAGGAAGGCTTGGTTGAATTCACACTGGTTGGGCCTGAAGAGAAAATCTGGCGGATGGCAATGACGGTAAGCCTGAATCTACAGGGTATAGAAATTATAGACATAAGCGATCCCATTGAAGCTGCAAACCGGGCTGTTAAAGAAGTTGCAGAAGGCCGTTCCGATATCCTGATGAAGGGAATGGTTAACAGCTCTGATTTTTTACGGGCGGTGCTTAATCCCAATGGAGGTATGCGGCGGGAACGTATTTTAAGCCATTTGGCAATTTACGAGGTTCCCGGTTATTACCGGCTGATCTACATGACTGATGGCGGATTAAACGTTAACCCTACCCTTGCACAGAAAAAATCGATTATGCAAAATGCCATTGAATTTTTACATTCAGTTGGCCTGGATGAGCCAAAAGTGGCCATTCTATCGGCCAATGAGAAAATTGATCCCAAGGTGCCTGCAACTATTGATGCCAGGGATTTGAAAGAAATGGCTTCCGAAGCTTTTCCCGGAGCAGTTGTGGATGGTCCCACTCCACTCGATGTAGCGGTCAGTTTAGAGGCTGCCCTGCATAAAGGTATTGAAAGCCCGATTGCCGGTAAAGCAGATCTGCTTGTGGCGCCGAATATCGAAGCAGGCAACCTTTTAGGCAAGGCCATTATGTATTTCGCGGGAGGGCGCATGGCCGGACTGGTTTTGGGTGCATTACGTCCTGTAATTCTTACCTCGCGAAACGAACCGCCAATGGGCAAAATGGCATCTATCGCGCTTGCAGCTTATTCTGTCGCCCGTAATAAAGGGAGCTGATCCGTTATTATTAAACTTACCGCTCTTGGACGTCCGATTTTACCGGGATATTTAACCAACAAAATTATTTTGCTATTATTTTTAGCTGCTTTTATTATGACACTGCTGATTTTTATCTATACCGGCAAACCATTTACTACAGCTCTGATCGGTGCCTTTTCATCAGCAACTGTTATTTTTCTATCATGGGCTGTTGGTCGTGAATTGGATCCCGCTAATGAATGGTCGGCATTTATTGCCTTGCCTCTTCTTTATTTTGCATATTTTACTGCGGGAAGCCCTTCTTTACTGGTCCTGTTATTTATCATTCTCAGCTGCCGGTTGATCAATAGAACCATTGGTCTACAGCCATTTAGAAGTGACGCATTGCTCCTGGTCATGTTGGGTGCATTACTCTACTTTAACAGTTTATATTTTGCTTTGCCATATCTGATTTTAATCTTTCTCATTGATGCCCTAACTGAGCCCGCTAACAGGTTTCAGTTAGTATCAGCCCTGGCGGGTTCAGCCGGTTATCTTGTGCTGTTATTAGTTTTAAGACCTGAACTCTCTTTATTTATGCCTGAAACCGTACCGGTTATCTATCCTGCAGCAGCAGTTGTCCTGGTTGTTCTTTCAGTGATATGTATTTCCTGTCTGACCAGGCATGACAGAGTTTTAGATGATTTGAACAAGGCCGAGGTAAATTACCACAGAGTTGCTGCAGCCAGACTTCTTGTTGCCGCCTGGATAATAACCGAAATATTATGCAGTGGTGTAATTAGCCTGCTTCAAATCTATCCTGTTGTGATCATTTTTGGGGGCATTTTATTTTATCATTTAACCAGGATCATCATCAGTAAACTCACCTTGGGAGTCAAGGTCGATTAAATATTAATAAACTGCGATCATTTATCCGAAGCGCTGCATAAATGGCCATGCACCGCCAGCCAGATACAGGGAGGTATCTGCGATGTATATTCTACCCGGTGTTCTTCGCCTGCCGGAATTAAAACCCAGTCACCGGGCTTCATTTCCAGTGATCTTCCGTCTTTCCAGGATAGCCTGGCCTCTCCCTGCAGCAGGGCTACCCATTCATCCCGAATCTGTTTGTACCAGAAACCTTCACGTGATACCTGACCTGTTGAAATAATTCTCTCGATAGCTGTGCCCCGGTCGGGAATAAGCTGCTCGACAGTTTCGCCCATCTGAAACAAATTTTCTATAGAATATAAATTCATCTATCGGTCACCCTTTCTTTGGAATATAATAGAGCTGCTGATTTTAAATCAGTCAGCTGTTGCAGGTAAATTCTAAATCTGTTTTGTTAATCCTGCTCTAATGTTTAAAGAGGAAAGGAGATTGCAGATAAATGAAACCAAACCTCAGTAATACAAATTCGAATGGTGTGGATATCCTTTTTTACAATGGTGTAATTTATACTGCTGACAAAGATAATACTATAGTTGAAGCGCTGGCAGTCAAAGAGGGAAAAATTATTTTTACAGGCAGCAGTAAAGACGCAAGCAGGTATATGACCGACGCCGGTGAAGTCATCGATCTTCAGGGCAGGATGATTCTGCCTGGTTTTATCGATTCCCACCTGCATGCTCCCGGTCGGGCTTTGATTGATCTTTACAATATCAGCCTTTATGAAAGCCTTGATCTGGAATCGGTTTTAAAGCAGGTGGAAAACTTTATTCAGGCAAATCCTGATCAGGAAATCTACTACGGAGAAGGCTTTTCTCTCGGACTATTTAGTGGCGAAGAGGTGTCCCGCGGACCCAGAAAGGAGCATCTTGACAGTGTATGCCCTGATAAACCTGTGGTAATATACTCCTCCGACTGCCACCTGGCCTGGTTAAATAGTTGCGCTTTTAATGCTTTTGGTATAGATAAAGAGACAGATGTTCCGGCTGGAGGAGTTATTGAAAAAAATCCAGTGACAGGTGAACTCTGGGGAACCCTGAAAGAAGCGGCGATGCGTTTAATTCCGGAGCAAACCTTTAGCGAGCACCAGCTGGAAGATGCAATTCTGGAGTTTCAGTCTTTTCTACACAGCCTTGGCTATACCGGTATATTATCAGTATCTATAGCATCTGCCCCTCCCCTGGAAGCCTTTTATAAAATCGGGCAGCGTGATGAACTTAAGCTTCATGTTAATTCGACAGTAACAATAGAACCCGGATTTAATCTTACAGAACAGGTTGAATTGATTAATGCAATGAGGAAAAAATATAGCAGTAAATATCACTCAGTAAGCACAGTAAAATTCTTTACCGACGGGGTTGTCGAGGGGGCGACTGCTTACCTTCTTGAGCCCTACAGCCCTGCTGCGGGGAAAAATGCATCTTACAGGGGTGAACTTCTATGGAACACAGAAAGATTGACCGAAGCGATTTCACTGGTTAACGGCATTGGCCTGCAGGTTCATGTGCACTCTATCGGTGATGCTTCTACAAAAGCCGTTCTTGATGCTCTCGAAATGGCTGCAGTGGAAGCTCCTGCCGGTGACTACCGCAATACAATTACCCACCTGCAGCTTGTCGATCCGGTTGATATAAAGCGTTTTTACGACCTTAATGTGATTGCGTCCGTCCAGCCTTATTGGCATTGTAAAGAACCGGGTTGGTGGGATGTTGTTGATTACCACATGCTTGGTGAGAGGGCAGAGTGCGAATATCCCTTGAAGTCATTTTTTGATACAGGGTTAAAAGTTACTTCTTCGTCAGATCATCCTGTTACCCCCTATCCCAATCCTCTGAGGGCAATCAGGGCCGGAGTGACGAGAAATATAACCGCCGAGGGAAGTTATGGCCTCCCTCTGCTTAAAGATACTGATGATCCCCGGGGGCTCCTCAATAAAGCAGAGCGGGTTTCCCTTACTGATATGCTGAGAAGCTTTACCATAAACGGAGCTTATACAATTTTCAGGGAGAAGATAACCGGCTCTCTGGAACCTGGAAAGCAGGCTGATCTGGTTATTTTGGATAGAAATTTATTTGATCTTGATCCACTGGACCTGGAATCGGCTAAAGTGATGAGTACATATTTTAACGGTGAAATTGTATATAAGCGTGAAGTATAATCATTTTCAGTTAGAATCTTTGGGTTTGATGAAGAATCGGAAAACTGAACGGATCAGCTGCCAAACTAAACTGTACAATTGGTGAATAGATGAATAAAGTCAAACATAGTATTTTAATAGTAATATTCATAGTTCTTGTTTTAAACGGATTTCTCTTTCAAACCGGTTTTTCAGCCGGACGGACTGTGTTGAACAGCGCTTATTATCGAACCATGATTAACGAGACCGAGCTGGCCTCATTTATACATGCTGTAGTTCAGGAGCATATATTTCGGGAAGTTTCCACTGAACTGCCGGACAATCTTGCCTTAATCATTACCGGATCTATAACTATGGTTTTCGATCAGGAATGGCTGGAAGAGCAGGTTGTTCTTGTTACCGATGATTATATCGACTACATCAAGGGAAGAAAAGACACTCCCCGTGCTGTATTAGACCTGCGCCAGAAAAAAGAAGAACTGCGAAAGGGAATTGAAAATGCTCTCGATCTTATACCGGGGCAGGTGATATCCCTGGTCGGTTTTGATTCGCTGGATCTTGAAGAATTGGCAGCAGAACTTGTTGCCGGGCTGCCGCTGCCCGATGAGGTGGAAGTGCAGCAGCTTCTAGAGCAGCAGAATGTAAGTGATGAATTCCTGCTTTTACTTCAAAACCTCCGTCAGTACCGCACATTTTACACTTATCTGCCCTTTCTGTTGTATTTCATATTTTTTTATATTGTCTACAGGATTGCCGGGCTGCCAGGAGCATTAAAATGGTTTGGCGGGGCAGCTCTGATTTCAGGGGTGATTTTTTCAATATTTCTTCAGGGTATTCGAACTTATTACCTTAAACTGCTAGTTGAAGAACTGGCTTTCAGTGGTTTGCCTGAGCCGGAAATGCTGCTGGCTTCGCTTCGATATGTAATTGACGACATTGCCGCTATATCGCTTTACTTTGCCCTTGCCGGTGTATCTGCAATGTTGCTGGGAGGTCTGGGGGCATGGCTTGGCCTGTTCAGAAGAAAAAAAACTGCTTAGTATGAATTCCAGCCAATAAATTACGGGACCCACTTTTAATTTAAACCGACTGTGTTATAATAGTAAAGCGGCCGACCGACCGGTCAGCCGGTTGTTTATAGTTTATGGAGGTATCGCCTATGAACCTGCCTTCCCTGGCAGTTAAGCGTCCCGTGGCTACAGGGACAATTCTCGTCTTAATATTAATTATCGGTTTGGTAAGTTTGTACCAGAGTCCGCTTGATCTTTTACCGGAAATTCAGGCGCCTGTTTTAGCGATTATTACAACTTTTCCGGGCAGTTCCCCCCAGGAAACACTTGAGCTGGTCACCAAACCGATTGAAGACAGTGTAGCAGCAGTTAGTGGCCTGACAGGGATAAATTCTTTTTCCCAGGAAAACCTTTCTCTGGTCATACTGCGGCTTGACTGGGGTTCTGATATCAAGAGGTTGCGTGATGAAGTAAATGTGCGCATGGATCTCCTTTCTTTTCCTGACGGTGTGCAGCGTCCTTTGCTGCTTGAATTTGATCCCACGCTTCTTCCCATTATGCAGGTTTCAGCCAGCGGTGCTGATGATCCCGTCAAGCTGACTGAATGGTTGGAGGAAACAGCTGCCCCCAGGCTTGAATCTTTACGGGGGGTTGCCAGTGTCCAGGTGCAGGGTGGCGCCAGGCAGGATCTATTTGTTCGTGCCTTTCCTGATCAGATGGCCGATTACCAGGTATCTTTTGAGCAAATTGCCAACATTATCAGGGCAAGCCTGCTTGATCTGCCGGCCGGTATTATAGACATCGATAATCGTCAGGTTCGGATACGATTTCTTGGCAGGTTTACTGACAGCGCGATGCTTGAAGACCTGATCGTCGGTTTTAAGGTAGATCAGGAAGCGTTGGAAGAGATGCTGGGTGAAGAGATCGATATTAATTTAAATCAGCTTTTTGCCGGACAGGGCAACCTTTTTTCTGGAATTGGCAGTGGTTCAGGCGCAGTGCCTGTCCGAGAGGTTTACTGGGACGACATATTCGATTTTGAACGCGTATCAGTAGCAGGCAGTGAGCTCTTTCTGCCTCTCAATGAACAGTGGGTAAAAGAAAATGGCGAAGAAGCAGAAAGCAGGATGCTCATATTTACTGCGAATCCGGCTGTTTCATATGATAGTTCTGCCTATAGACTGGTCCTCAAATTTGATTCCCTGGCTAATCTGCCTCTGCCGGACAGCCTGGGCAGACTCGGAGATATATGGCTGCCTGAGCAGGCAGTCTGGGACAACGGTTATTTAATCATCCCTCTCGATCCAACCGGCCTGGAAAGGTTCTCATTGAATGCCGAGCAGCTTGACTCGCTTGCTGAGCGCTATCCACTGATAGTTAGGGCCAACCCCAATCATATTCTGCTTACTTTTCATGAAAACTGGGAAAGAATTCGCCTCGAGCCGGCTCTGAGCATTCCCGATTACGGTACCTGGCTCAGTAATGTTCAGAGCGATGTCAGCAGCGGAATCAGTGATACTACAAGTCTGATCGAAGACGGGCTGACTGAATTTGCCATATCCATGGTTCTCGATTCAATGACCCCCGGAGGCTCTTCATTCGGGAATTTCGACCTTGGTGATGATTTCCCCGTTATTCCCGTATCGCTTGGCATGCTTGCTGAAATAGAGCAGGACACTTACAACCCGACTACTATCAGCCGTTACGACCGTCAGCCAAGTATCGGTCTGGCTATACAGAAAGAAGGCGGCGCCAATACTGTACTGGTTGCCCGGCAGGTCAGGGCAGAGTTGGAGAAACTATCCGGGGAAAGCATAGGCGGTTTTTCTCAAATAGGCTTCAACACAATTTTTGATCAGGCAGAAGAGATTGAACGAGCCCTTGCCGATCTGGCCAGGGCGCTGATCGGAGGCGCCATACTGGCTATAGCTGTGTTGATTCTTTTTCTTAAAAACTGGCGGACAACCATGTTCATCGGTATCAGTATCCCGGCGGCCATAATAACCACATTTACCCTTCTTTATTTTACAGATATTACGATTAACCTGATGACCCTTGGCGGGCTGGCGCTTGCTGCTGGTATGCTTGTCGACAACGCGATTGTGGTCAGTGAAAATATATATCGGCACTACCAAATGGGTAAAAAACCGGCTGATGCATCAATAGATGGAGCCCGTGAGGTTTCGGGTGCGATTACTGCTTCCACGCTGACAACTATAAGTGTTTTCTTTCCAGTTGTTTTTCTCAGCGGGCTTGCCGGACAGTTGTTCTGGGAGTTTGCTCTTACCGTTGCCTGTGCCATACTAGCTTCACTGCTGGTTGCCCTTACAGTCATTCCGCTTTTGGCATCGCGATCGCTGCGGTTGCGTCGTGAAGACGAGCCGGGCTTGCACAAGAAGACGAAGCGTTTGCCTGAATACAGGCGCATGCTTGGTTTAGCGGTAAAACATCCCTGGTGGGTATTGCTTCTGGCTGCCCTATTCATAGCTATCGGAGTATATGGATATTTTACCCTGGGTAGCGAACTTTTTCCCTCACCTGACGAATCGGCTTTTACAATTGACATAACTCTTCCTCCCGGCAGCACTCTTAATACAACTGATGCATATATCAGTGAGGTAGAGTCTATTTTAGAGAAAAGAGATGAGGTTACATCTATTTCAACCAGTGTAGGCAGTTCAGGTTTCATGGGTATGCCAGGTGGTTCCGGTATAGCTAACCAGGGGCGGATCAGGGTTGAAATAGATTCCTCACATACAAGGGAAATTGATCAGATTATCGAAGAGGTCAGAGAGGCTGTATCTTCTCTGCCAGGTGAGGCTGATGCTGCGTTTGCCCGCGAATCTTTGCTTGATGCGGCCGGGCTGGAAACAAGCCTTGATCTTGTTGTCAGCGGCAGTGATCTTGAGCAGGTGATTTCAATTACTGAAGAAGCAGCGTTTCTACTTTCGCAGCACCCCGCCTTTACCGATGTAGGCTCATCTCTCGAGGAGAGCCGGCCTGAGGTGCACATCACCTTAGATCATGGAAAAGCCCTGCAAAAAGGGGTTACGCTTGTCCAGGTTGCAACGGCTGTGCGTCAGGCGCTTGAGGGTATTCCGGTCAGTCGTATTGAAACTGATATCGGTATATTGAATATTGTATTAGGCTACCAGCGATCGGACATTAATACAATCAGTGACCTTGGCAGGATCGGTTTTTACTCGCCCGGAGGCGAGTTCCTGCACTTGGAAGATGTAGCTGAGCTTTCCGAATCATTTGGTCCTCAAAGCATCCCCCGTGAGAATCAGCAGGTTGTTGGACAGATCCAGATTCAGTTCAGCGGAATTGATCTGGGTAGTGCCACAAGTGAGGCTTTTGCAATTACAGATGAAATTGCTTTACCGGCAGGTTTTGAAATAAGGGCAGCAGGCAGCTCAGATATTATGGGTGATGTTCTCTCCGAACTGCAGCTGGTATTAATTGTTGCTGCGCTTTTAGTCTACCTGGTTATGGCGGCCCAGTTTGAATCTCTGCTGCATCCTTTTATTATTATTTGCAGCCTGCCGCTGGCTTATACAGGTGCGGTACTTGGTTTAATTATAACAGGCAACTCCGTCAGCATACCCGCTATGATTGGTGTAGTTGTCCTTTCCGGTATTTTAGTTAATGATGGAATTATAATGGTTGATTTTATCAATCAACAGAGAAGAATTCACGGGTTGCCTCTCAAAGAGGCAATTATTGAAGGGGCATCAGCCCGCTTACGCCCGATTTTGATGACTACAGCTACCACGGTTCTAGGTCTGGTCCCTCTGGCACTCGGATTTGGCGAAGGCAGCCAGCTTCAGGCACCCATGGCCATAACAATTATTGGTGGCCAGATCACCGGTACTATCCTGCTGCTTCTGGCGATACCTTCGATTTATAAAGTACTGACTAAAGATGTGCCCCTGCCTACCGGGACTGAAAGTGAAGTCAGCTTTGCAGCTGTTGGGCGCAGGGAAAAGCGTAATTTTAACCAGCCTCTGTATAAGCTTGTTCTGAGAGTAATAGTTATTCTTATACTGGTTGCTGTGCTTATATATCTAATAACTTCTGGCGGAGAGGATTTTCTTACGGTAATCCGCTAGTCCTTTAGCGGAACCAGCTCAGGGAGGCAAGCATATGCCTGTAGATATTAACTTTGAAAACAAAAGGGCTGGCAAAAAAGAGCTTATTTTGCTGGCGGCAATTGATATGTTCCTGGAAAAGGACTATTACCAGGTAACTATTGTTGAAATTGCGGGACGGGCAGGTGTCGGCAAGGGTACAGTCTATGAATATTATTCAAGCAAAGAAGATCTTTTCCGCGAATGTTTCTCTTACTGCACCGAAGCTTACCTGAAGTCCTTCAATGAACACCTGAGCAGAACATCGACAGTCAGGAAAACAATGCGCGATATTATCGTTACACATATCGAAATGCTCAGCGAAAACCGAAAAGGGCTGCACCTTCTTTACAAAGAGCGTCCCTATAACTTTCACGAACTTCAAAACTGGGTGATTGAACAGCGGCAGTCTCTTCTTACAGGTATCGCTGAACTAATTGAAGAAGGAATCAGGCTGAAAGAGATTAGGCCTGATGTAGATGCCAAGATGGCCGGCCGCTTATTTCTGGCCCTTAATTATATAGTTTTAGGTGGAATTATTGTTATAGATGAAGATGAAGTGCGGCAGGATCAAATTGACAGCCTGCTTGATATTCTCTGGAATGGTATCGGGATAAACGAGTTACATAATTACGGAGATTGAGAAGACAGTTAATTAACAAAACACCTTCCCCTGAAGGGAAGGTGCTGGTGGATTTGTTAGAACTCAGATTTTTTTAAATAAAAGTCTTAAACAAGTGCAGTCCCGATTTCTTTGCCGTAAGCTACACAGGCTGCAATTGCTTCATCATCCGGATTCCAGAGCATTTTCAAGCCATCTTTGTTCATTAGCTCAAAACCTGCTTCTTCAAGCATACCATTGATTAGTTTAACTGATTCACCGCTCCATCCGTAGCATCCGAAGGCTGCTCCCTTTTTCTTCTGAAATTGCAGACCCTTGGTCATATCCATCAGGGAAGCAATTGAATGCAACACTCCCTTGTTAATGGTCGGCGAACCGACTACTATTCCCTTAGCTTTAAATACTTCAGTGATAATGTCATTTGTGTCCGCCCTGGCTGCATT